>JAYVKT010000137.1:0-3932 GCA_043768195.1 Chitinophagaceae bacterium
GAGCATAGGCATGTTTGCCATCTTTACACTCAGCACCACATGAATGAGCTTTTACCATAGAAGCAGTTTGTGCTTCGGCCGGCTTTGCAGGGTCTTCCACTTTTACAGGGGTATCCGATTTTGCATCGGCTTTATCACCCTTTTTTTCATTTTTGCAAGCGACAAAAGTCAACGCAGCAAAAAATACCAGTAAAGAAAATAGTTTTTTCATATGCAATAAGTTTTGTTTCAATAAAAATAGAATGAATGTTTTGGCTTGTAAAATTGTTTTTTGCATCGCTAATGCAAAAATCAATCCTTTGCAATTTTCTTATAACTCGTTACTATCCCTCTTATCAACGAAGAACTAAAGCCCTGGTGTTCCTAGCCCTAGCTCTGCGAAACTTTCAGTTTCGCAGTTTTATTCTTTCGCCTTCGGCGAGATGTGCAATAGAATTACCGAACGATGAAGAGTGCGACCCTTCGTTACCTCAGGATAAACTCCACAGACGATGATAGTAGCATTACGGTTCGGTAAATAATAAAATCAATCCTTCGCAATCTTCTTATAACTCGTTACTATCCCCCGTATCAACGAGGAACTAAATCCCTGGTGTTCCATTTCATTTAACCCGGCAATGGTGCAGCCCTTTGGTGTGGTTACTTTATCAATCTCCTGTTCGGGGTGAGTGTTTTTTTGCAATAATAATTCTGCTGCTCCTTTTACTGTTTGTGCTGCAATCAAAGAAGCAGTAGCAGCATCAAACCCAATTTCAATTCCACCTTGTATGTTGGCACGGATATACCGCATGGCAAAGGCGGTGCCGCAAGCCCCTAATATGGTGGCGGCATCCATCAGCTTTTCATCTATTATTACTGTTTTGCCCAGCTGGTCAAACAGTTGCTGTATATAATTTAATTGAGACGCTGAAGCACCGGCATGTGAAATACAGGTCATACTTTGTTGTATAGCAATAGCTGTATTGGGCATAACCCTGATAACCGGCACTGGTTTGCCGATAGCCTGTTGCAGTTGTTCTATCCATGCACCAGTGATGACAGAAACCACCACATGTTTTTTAGGATTAAACACTGCTTTCAATTCTTTAACTATCTCCGCATAGTTATATGGCTTTACAGCCAGTATAATTATTTCACTATCCAGTACTGCTTTTTTATTGTCACTATGCACCATGCAGCCTCGTTCTGCAAAGCGGTTGAGTGATGTAAGGTTACGGCGGGTAATAGTTATTTCCACGGGACGGCTAAATTCACTTTGTATTAATCCGTCAGCTATCGCTGCTCCCAAGTTTCCTCCACCAATAATTGCAATTTTTCGGCTCATATTATCAGTTTTTGTAAAGATAAGAGTGCTGCGGCACACCTGTTTGTTGAACAATTAATCAACTAAGAACCCATAAAGTTGTACACTAATAAAAAAACAAGTTGTGTAGGACAATCCGAAAACAATTTGAGTCCGTATGTGTTACCAATTCAACTAAATCAAAATTTATTTTATGCAAAACAACAAGTTTACGCTGTTGGCAGCTATCGCTTTCTCAACAGTAACATTTATTGCCTGTAACAACGAAGCTAAAGGTGATAAAGAAACCAAAATGGATGACACGGCTACTAAAATGGATGAAATGAAACCTGTAGAAGAAGCTGGTGTAATGGTAGGTGGTGCCAATATGGTGCCGTCAAAAGATATTGTAGATAATGCTGCCGGTTCAGCCGACCACACTACATTAGTTGCTGCTGTAAAAGCGGCAAGCCTGGTAGAAACATTAAAAAGTGCCGGACCTTTTACAGTGTTTGCACCAACGAATGCTGCATTTAGTGCATTACCTGCGGGCACGGTTGACAATTTGTTGAAACCAGAAATGAAAGCTGACCTTGCTGGTGTGCTTACATATCATGTAGTAGCTGGCGCAGTAAAAGCGGCTGATCTTAAAGATGGCCAGAAAATAAAAACTGTTCAGGGTGGAGAATTAACTGTATCTATTAAAGATGGCAAAGTAATGATTAATGGAGCTAATGTGACTATTGCTGATGTTATTTCCAGCAATGGCGTTACCCATGTAATAGACGCAGTTCTATTACCAAAGAAATAATTTTTGAACCGGTTGCGAATATTTCAGCAAAAAGGGGCAGAGCAATCTGCCTCTTTTGTTTTAATAGTACTCCTTAAGCAGCAGATATTTTTTTACATACTCCCCCACCCCATCTTCCAATGAATAAAACTTTTCGTGGTAACCGGCTTCCTGTAGTTTGTTCATATCCGCTTCGGTAAAGTATTGGTACTTATCACGGATGTCTTCCGGCATATCAATGTATTCGATAACAGGTTCTTTATTCATTCCGGCAAAAGTGGCCTTTACCAGGTCTTCAAATGTTCTTGCTTTGCCCGTGCCGAGGTTATATAATCCAGGACTTATGCCATTAAATAAGGTGTCAGCCTTATTCATCAACCAAAAACAAACCTGTGCCACATCTTCTACATACACAAAATCCCGGAGTTGCTGGCCGTCTTTAAAATCAGGCCGGTGCGATTTAAAGAGTTTTACTTTCCCGGTTTTTTTTATTTGATTGAACGAATGAAAAATTACACTGGCCATTCTTTCTTTATGATACTCATTAGGTCCATACACATTGAAGAATTTCAATCCAGCCCAGAAGGGAAGCCCCTCCACCTCCCGCTGGGGAGATTTAGTCTCACTAATGATCCACTTGTCAAACTCATTTTTGGAAACCCCGTAAGGATTCAGGGGTTGTAGCTTATCTGCAAGATCATGACTGTCCTTATAACCAAACTCACCATTGCCGTATGTAGCGGCTGATGATGCATAAACCAATGGAATATTTTTCGCTGTGCAGTAGTTCCAGATGTTTTTTGAATATTCAACATTCAATTTTTCATGAATGGAATAATCAAATTCAGTGGTATCTGTTCTGGCACCGAGATGAAAAACAAATTCAATCTTAGGATCGGCTATTCTCAACCAATCAAACAAATCTTCCCGTTCTATTTTAGTTATAAATTTTTTACTGTCAAAGTTGAACCATTTGTCTTCATCACTAAAATCATCTGCGATAATAATTTTGTTGTACCCCTGCTTATTTAAATAACCGAACAGATAACTACCGATAAAACCTGCTGCACCGGTAAGCAGTATAAAAGAATTTTTATTCATTATTATATAGAACTCAATGCAGAGCCAGCTTCTTCTTTTGATAAATAGTTTTCAATAGAAGTATCGTATTTTTCTTTCCACTCTTCAATTTGCCCCCACTCCATTCCATCCACTTCAACAGAACCGGTTGTAACTACTCCCAGCTCTTCAAACGGATGATTTCCTAAAGCCTTTTTCAACTCACTTAATTTTCCTGCTTTTACGGATACCACCACCCTGCTTTGTTTTTCGCCAAACCATTGTGCATCTTTTCTGATGTTGTAATCGGCCGCAACTACATCAAAACCGAGATTGCGGTGAAAGCCTGATTCCAATAATGTAACAAACAAACCACCTTCGCTTACATCATGTGCTGATTCGATAAGATTGTTCTTTATCAACTTTGCTACTTTTTGTTGCAATGCAAATTCTTCTTCCAGTTCAAAATTTGGTGCAGGAGAATACTCAACTCCGCAAATCTTACTCAGGTATTGCGAAGAATTTATATCATTTGTCGATTTTCCGATTAGCAGTATCACATCACCCTCTTCTTTAAAGTCCAGTGTCATTTTATCAGCAATATCTTCCAGCAGTCCAACCATTCCAATTGTTGGTGTAGGATATACAGGACCATCGGGATTCTGATTATAAAAACTAACATTGCCACCGGTAACAGGAGTATCAAATTTGCGGCAAGCTTCTCCCATTCCTTTTATAGCATGAACGAATTGATAATAAATTTCCGGGTCGTAGGGATTACCAAAGTTCAAACAGTTAGTA
>JAYVKT010000138.1:0-8087 GCA_043768195.1 Chitinophagaceae bacterium
GATTTTTGAAAAACAATTTCTCCGTTCTCTGCTACCAATACATTTCCATTGAAGTTGTAATGTGCTGTCTGCCCGGAAAGAAACTCATCCAGTTTAGCAGCAGTATCATTATTTTGTTTTTTTGATTTGCAGGAAAACAAAACAATTGTCAGGGCAAGTAATAATATTCGCATGGTTTTTTGATTTTAAATGCTAACCTATTTTTCGTTTGCTTTAAATACTCGTAAAAAATTTCCACCTAATATTTTTTCAATATCTTTTTTACTGTATCCTCTTTTTACCAACTCTTCGGTAATCTTTGGAAAATCTTCCACTCCATCTAACCCGGCGGGTAAAGAATTGACACCGTCAAAATCGCTGCCCATACCTACATAATCTACTCCCACCATTTTTACGATGTAATCAAGATGGTCGAGCAGCAACGACATCGGTGGTCGCAAACTTTTTACTTCATCTGGATATTTATTAAACAAATACACCTGCATAAAATAAGGTTCGGGATTTGCTTTCAGCAATGAATCCATTTCCATTTTATGTTTTGTAGTAAACGCATCACTTCTGGCTTCAAATGCGGGGTCAAGAAAACCACTGTAAAAATTAAGATGGATAACGCCGCCATTTTTTGCCACGGCTTTTATTTGTTCATCTTTTAAATTTCTTCTATGTCCGCAAAGTGCATATACACAACTATGCGAAACCAGCACCGGCTTGGTAGTTGTATTAATAGCATCCCAGAATGTTTGCTCGCCAACATGAGAAAGGTCAACTAACATTCCCAACTCATTCATTCTTTTTATTATCTGCTTTCCAAAATCAGTCAGCCCCTTTTTTCTTACGGAGTCTGCCCCCCTCTCCACGGAGTGGAGAGGGGTCGGGGGTGAGGTTTCGTCTAATGCGGAAGTAGCCCAGGGAGTAGAATTATTCCAGGTAATCGTCATATATCTCACACCTCTTTTATACAAAGCCTCTAATTTGCTTAAATCATTTTCTATCATGTGTCCGCCTTCCACACCAAACAGTACCGCCAGCTTTTTTTGTTTGGTAATATTCTTAATGTCTGCTGCGGTAAAAGCCTGCACCATAGCTTGGGGGTTTCTGTTGGTCCATGCCATCACCGTATCTATTTCCCGGTTAGCCCAGGCATAAGGATTCACTTTGTTGCCATCGCACCAGATGGAAAAGAATTGCGCATCCACCCCGCCTTCTTTCATCCGTTGCAGGTCAGAATGTGTTTTATGTTTTAGTTGCTGATCAAAACTTACGTCGGCATCAATGGCAGTAGTGGGAATATCATTATGCGTATCAATTAGTAAAGAATTGAAATGAATCTTTCTTGCTTTTTGTGAAAATGAATTTACGGTAAGCAATAAAAAAATTGATAGAATAGAAATGTGGTGGTGTCTGATCATGGTTAGTTATTTTATTTTAATAAATTCATACGGAGTAAATTCTACAAAGTCGGCAACAGTTACTGTTAGTGATTTTACTTTTCCATTTGCAGCGGTGAAGGTTAAAATTTTTGCGCCATACAACGGATCATTCCAGGTACTTAAAAAACGATTACCTCCCAATGCTTCTAATTTACTATAGCGGTTGGCATGATGTTCAAACCGCATTAGCAATTCACCTTTTTCTAATTTAATATTCATCTTACCATAGATGTCATGTTTGTATTCTCCGGTGTAGGCAGGAAGTGGTAATGAGGTGGCGGGTTTTGCATTAATCGAATCTCTTTTCAGTTTTAAGTCCTTCTCAGTGGTAGCTTCATTACCTTTTTGAAAACCAAGAAATACTTTGCTATAATTGCGATAGGGTAAACCGAGATAGGCATCCTGTATTTCATTGCGCAATGCTTCAAAAAAATTATTAGCATCGGTATTTGTCAATACTATTATTCCAAGTTTCTCTTCTGGTATTAAACATACACTGGTTACAAATCCATTTACACCACCGGTGTGTGCTACAATTTTTCTCCCTGCATATTCTTCTAAAAACCAACCGAGCCCATATAAATTAAAATGTGCTTTGTTAAACATATGCCCGCCATTTCCCATTATAGAATGGGGCATTCTGGTTTGAGCAATAGCAGACGCAGGAATAATTTCTTTGCCGTCCAATTTGCCATTGTTCAGTAGCATCATCACCCATTTACTCATATCATTTGCACTGGAAGAAATAGCTCCGGCTGGTGCCATGGCATCTATACGGCCGTAAGGAATTTTTTTCAACTCACCCATCCATACAGTATGTGCCGATGCTTTATTTTCTGCAACGGAAATATCTTTTGACAAAGCCAATGTATTATTCATACCCAATGGCATAAATATTTTTTCTTTTAAAAACTCAGCCCATGTTTTGCCTGTTACTTTTGGAATTATTTCACCCGCCGTCATAAATGCCGCATTGGTATAACCCCATTTGCTACGGAAACTGTACATAGGTTTTAGCCTACCCCATTTTTCCCGCATTTGCGCAGTAGATAGATCAGAATCGAAAAACATAAAATCTCCCTGGAAGGTTTCGAAGCCTAAGCGATGGCAAAGTAAATCTCTGATGTTGGCTTCTTTTGTTATATAAGCATCGTACAATTTAAAATCGGGTAACCATTTTTGCACTTTATCATCCAGCGATAATTTTTTTTCTGCATCCAGCATAGCCAAAGCTGTTGCTGTAAATGCCTTACTGTTACTGCCAATCATAAATAAAGTATTCTCATCTACTTTATCATTCGTTCCCATTCCTTTTACACCATAGCCTTTCATCCACACTACTTTTCCATTTTTTACAATACAAACAGACACACCGGGTATTTTCCAATCGGTTAATGCCCTGTTTACATAAATGTCCAAACTGTCTTTGATAAAAGGGGGTAAGGAGTCGGCCTGGGAAAAACTTTGAATGGAAAAAAATAATACTGTCAGCAGTAAAGAAGTATGCTGTTTCATGATAATAAGCGTTGGTTAAAAAATTGGTAACGGAAATTACCTTTCTTTTTGCACTTACTCAACAGAAAAAAATCAGGTTATTCTTCCTCTTCTTCTTTTATTGCTGCCACGGGTAGCAACCCTCTTTTGTAACGGAAGAATGCAGTTTTAATATAATACTGAAAGTCATAATCACCCGCCATTTTGGTAAATGTGTGTGAGGGGCGGTATAGCCGCATAAAACTATCGAGTTCCGGGCTTTCCAGTAATGTAAGGCGCCTCACCAACGCTTTGTTGAAGCGGTGATCAATAAATTTATCCTCTTCATCCAGCAGCAATCTTCTCTGAAAGGAGGCCAGGCTGCGGTTTCGTTTAAAGCGGAACATATTAATAATTTCATCCAAATCGAACCCAACCCCCATCCCATTAATCGTTGGTTTTAGTTTTGGTTTCTGGTAATTGAAAATTTTTGCATAATCAACCCTGTTTTGAATGGAATCCTGTTTATAATTTTTTGGCCGTATTCTCACTTCTTTTAGTGTAGGCACATTTACCTGTAGCGAAATATCAAAACTTAACGGGTTATATATTTTTAGCACCGGAAATTTTATCGTGGGTTTGTTCAGGTAGCTGAACCAGACAGAGTCTTTCTCTGTTACTTCTATTTCATAATAACCCTCAGCATTAGTAACGGTGCCTTTGCCAGAAGTAGATAATACACTCACCGCTTCCAGCGGATAATTGCGGGAGCTGTCATACACCATTCCACGTAGCGTATAGGTTTGGGCGGTGGCCTCATAACCAGTGGCCAGCAAAACAGTGATAATAAAAGCTGCTATATAGAAAATACGCCGGGGCAAAATATTTTAATTGGCAGCAAGTAACGAAAGAAAATGCAAAAGGTTAGTTAAGTTGATAGCAACCACCAATTTGTTCGTTATTTCAACTTCATTTGGGCATAATAAGGATGATCCGGATTTACAATCAACTCTTCTCTAAGCGGATGAATAAGCACATCCCTGCCCGAATACTATATTCGAATTAAATCTGTATCTAAAAAGTCTAAAATAGTTTTAGAAATATGGCAGGCGGGCATATCTTCTAAAGGGATTGAACCTAATAATGGCTCGTTATCGCCACTTAAAACCATTGCAGAACAAATGGTTTTCCGGTTTTTAAATAATACCTGTACCGGCCCCACAATATCAAATTCCTCTATATGTCCATTGGCAGAAATGCCTTTCCGTTTTTCTACAAAGGGCAAGTCTAATTGTTCTTGTATTGTTTCATTAATACAAAGATTATAGGCACCAGTATCAACCAGCATTTTAATAGGCATTCTTTTTATTTCTTCTTCGCCTATTATATGCCTGCGGGCCATTTCTATATCCCCGGCATTTACTAATTCTATATCAGCATATATAAATCCCATCTGTTCTTTTTTGCAAATTACAATTTTTAAGGGATGTTTTTTGTTAGTTTTTTTACTATTTGTTCAATTATTTCAGGATAATACTGATGTTCAAGTGTTGCAATCTTTTGTGCAAGAGAATTGGCGGTGTCACCTGAATGAACAGAACAAGTGGCTTGGAAAATGATTTTACCGTTATCATACACTTCATCCACATAATGTATAGTGATACCGCTTTCGGTTTCTTTGTTATCAATCACCGCCTGGTGTACATATTGGCCATACATGCCCCTGCCACCATATTTTGGTAGTAAAGCAGGGTGAATATTTACAATACCGGCTGGAAAAGCTTTGATTAATGCTGCCGGAATTTTCCAGAGAAAGCCAGCCAGTACAATAAAATCAATTGCCTTTTCTTTCAACTCCTTTATATATGCATCACCCTGGAAGAATTTCTCTTTTTCAATAAGAAGAGAAGGAATATTTTTTGCAGCTGCAATTTTCAGCACACCAGCCCCTGGTTTATTGCAAACGATTAAAGTAACTTGTATTGTTTGATGTGAGGCAAACCGCTCAATAATCCTGGCAGCATTACTACCGGCCCCCGAAGCAAAAACAGCAATTTTTTTCACGGGGCAAATATAATCTGCCTAACTTGATGCAATGAAACAATTCGCCATTTTCATTGGTGTTTTATCAGCAGCATTTATTGCTGTTGCACAACCCTGTGTGCCAATAGTGGCACCGCAACTTTCTGAAAACACCCGTAAGGAGCTTGAACAAAAAATGTCTATTGCCAAAACGGAGTATGAAAAAGATACTTCAAATGCAGATGCTATAATATGGTACGGAAGAAGAACTGCTTATCTCGGAGAGTATATAAAGGCCATTGAAATTTTTTCCAAAGGAATCAGTATCCATCCCGCAGATGCCCGCCTTTACCGGCACAGAGGGCATCGCTATATTACAGTCCGCTGTTTTGATAAGGCAATTGCGGATTTTAAAAAAGCAGCTAAACTGATTAAAGGTAAACCTGACGAAATAGAACCTGATGGCTTGCCCAACGCCAAGAATATTCCTACCAGCACCTTGCAATCAAATATCTGGTATCATCTTGGGCTGTGCTATTTTATAAAAGGGGATTATAAAAAAGCGGTGAAGGTTTACAAAGAATGCCTGAAAGTTTCTGCAAATGCAGATATGTATGTAGCTACTGCCAATTGGATGAATATTTCCTTGCGAAAAATGAAAAAATATCAGGAAGCGAATACACTTTATAACAATATTGACAAAAATGCAGAGTTGATAGAAAGCCAGGATTACAATTACCTGGTTGAAATGTACCGATACAAGAATACTGAAAAGCAAGTGGATGATTACGCAACAATGATTACTTCCGGTAAACCATCTCTTTCTTCAGCCACCGTCAACTTTGGTATTGGCTATTACTGTTTACTTGTTGGCTATACAGAAAAAGCGAAAGAATATTTCAAAAAAGCCATTGCCACTAACCAGTGGTCATCGTTTGGTTATATTGCTGCGGAAACCTGTTTGGAGAAGTTGAAAAACTAAATCAGGCTTCTTTCTTTTTTACCAGGCCGGTTTTTTCGCCGATTTTCCGAATGTACTTGGTAAAGAATGAAAACTGCCCGAAAGGAATACTAACCACCAGAACTGCCAGCGGCCAGATAATAGTGATAAGTAGAATATAAATAACTGCCCATAACCAGTCTTGTTGAATAGACAGGGCATTCATGATTTTTTTACCAGCAAACCCGGTTACACTGCCCCCAATAGCAAAAGTGCAGAGGATTAAGGCGAGTCTGCCACCGCTTACTTTCCATTTTTTTTGTAGCCCTTCAAACATGATGCGGCAAAAGTGCAGAAAAAACAGCCAACTCTTATTCGAAATTTCAGAACTGTTGAAGATTAGTCCCAAGTTGACCGATTTATGACAAACAATTTTATGTTATACATAAAAAACAGAATAAATGCTCTGAAACGCAAGCTGGTAGCGGATTAAAAAAAAGTTAAACTGGTTGTCGTTTTATTAAGTTCCTGACTTATTTTTGCGCCAATCGAACGGATTTTATCCACATTTTTCAGCATCAATTGTGTCTATGATTCCTTGTAAACCATTGGCCAGAAAACTAACGCTGTTTTTACTTTCTCTTACTGTTTCCTCAGCAATTAATATTATATCGGCGCAGGATGTAGCAGCAGGCAAAGCCCTGTTTATGAGCAAATGCGCCAGTTGCCACCAGGTTTTAAAACCGGGTACAGGGCCTGCTTTGGCAGGTTTGGAAGACAGGCACAAATGGGCTGACCACAACGAATTATTGAAATGGATTAATAACCCGGCCAAGTATATGGCTGCCGATCCATATACACAGGGATTGAAAACCGAGTATGGCTCAATGATGACAGGCTTTCAGGAAATAACACTGAAAAATGTTGATGATATTGTAGCCTACATTAATGATGCTGCCAAGCCCGTAGTAAAAGGCCCCGATGATCCAGAACCACAAAAAGGAAATTCCAATGCTGTTATTTTCGGCGTTATCTCACTCATCCTGGGCATCATTGCCCTGATATTGATGCAGGTAAACAGTAACCTGAAGAAGATGAGTGATGATGCGGAAGGCATTAGCCGCCCCGATCCTGTTCCTGCTTACCGCAATAAAGTTTATATCGCCATGGCCTCCATTATTTTCTTTGTAGTGGGTGGCTATCTGGTATCAAAAGGGGCTATTGGATTAGGCCGCCAGAAAGGCTATCAGCCTGTTCAACCGATTTATTACTCACATAAAGTGCATGCCGGTATCAATCAGATCAGTTGTTTATATTGTCACGGGGGCGCATGGGAAAGCAAACATGCCGCCATTCCTTCGGTTAATACCTGTATGAATTGTCATAAAGCAATTAACGAGTACACTAAAGGACCAAAACTCTTTGACGAAAACGGCGATGAAATAAACGGAACGGCAGAAATTCAAAAATTGTACAAGTATGCCGGCTTTGATCCTAAGAATCCGACTAAATGGGATCCGGCAAAAGCAAAACCTATTGAATGGATTAAAATTCACAATCTTCCTGACCATGTTTACTTCAATCACTCACAGCATATAAGAGCAGGTAAAGTACAGTGCCAGAGCTGTCATGGAGAAATAACAGCCATGGACGAAGTGAAGCAGGTGGCTGAGTTGAGTATGGGCTGGTGTATAAACTGTCACCGGGAAACTAAGGTGGACTTTAATTACAGTGACAGCACCGGCAACAAATTTTACAGCATTTACGAGAAGTTTCATAACGACATAAAGAACAAAAAGATGGACAGTGTAACCGTGAAAGATATCGGTGGTTTAGAATGTCAGAAATGTCACTATTAGCCCCTGTCTCCGCCAGTTGGCGGAAGACTTAGGTTAAATAGTCCTGATAAGAATTATAAAAGTCGAAAGAACAGAGTTGAGCTAAAAATATTTCTTAACCAATTCCGGAATAGTGTGATTGTAAAGTGAGTTTGAGTTTTCGGAGAATAAAGCCCCTTTAGGGGTTGGGGTATTATGAGTAACAAATACTGGCAAAGTTTCGGAGAGGTGAACGACCCGGAGAACCTTAAAAAGCTGTCCCAGGATGAGTTCCAGGAAGAATTGCCTTTTGAGGGCTTTGATGATAAAGGATTTATTGATGCCAAAGCTCCCCGCAGGGATTTTTTAAAGTATCTCGGTTTTAGTACCGCTGCTGCTACATTG
>JAYVKT010000139.1:0-2049 GCA_043768195.1 Chitinophagaceae bacterium
GACTAACGACTAAGGACTCCAGACTATTCTTAATAACAGTAGGCTATAATTCCTGACACGGTATAGCCGAATTTTTTAACCAGGTTTGGATGAGCAATCTTCAATTGACTCATTTTCAAATCTTCAAATTAAACAGTCATGCGTCACGGAGACAAAGTAAAAAATTTAGGCAGAAAGAAAGCACACAGAGATGCCTTGCTGAGTAATTTGGCTTGCCAACTGATCCAGTACAAAAAGATCGTTACTACTACTGCTAAAGCAAAAGCTTTAAGAGTATATGTAGAACCACTTATCACCAAAGGAAAAGAAAATACTACACATCAGCGTCGTGTGGTATTTAGTTACCTGCAGGATAAAGAAGCTATCAAAGAATTGTTTGGTGCAGTAGCGGAGAAAGTAGCTGGCCGTCCCGGCGGATATACCCGAATCATCAAATTAGGTGCAAGGGTTGGTGACAATGCTGAAACAGCAATGATTGAACTGGTTGACTTCAATGAAATTTATGGTAAGGGTAAAGGTGAAGCGAAAGTGGCCACTAAGAAAACCCGTCGTGCCGGTACAACGAAGAAAAAAGCGGAGGCAACCGATAAAACAGAAGAAGCCACTTCAACAGAAGAAAAAGCTGCTGAATAAAGTCAACACTATTTTTTTAATACAAGCCCCAACCAAAATGTTGGGGCTTTTTTATGCAGGCAGCTACTGGTTATTCTTCTGAAAATGAAGTGTTTTCACCAAGCTGCTTGCTGTATCATTTTTGAATGTCTGAACCAACAAAATGGATAATTCGTCCAACAGAGCATTACAGCAATTCAGGAATGAAGTAGGGATAAAATTCCAGCTTTATAACAGTTTTTTACATCGTTACCTTTTCACCGGATAGAAAAAACCGGGATCCTGTTATCGTTACTTTCCAACAACTGCGAAGAAGGTTATAGGAATCAATAAGAAATTTGATATAGGTTCACTTGGAGTAGTTTACAGGAGCCAATTTTAAGTTGGAATTTTTTCAAAGAACTAAAGAACTATTTTTGGATCTCAATTCTAAAAGATGAGTAAAGTAAAAATTGGCCTGGTACAAATGACCTGTACCAATAGCAAGGAAGAAAACCTTGCCAAAGCAATTGAAGGAGTAAAGAAAGCTGCTGCCGATGGTGCACAAATTGTATGCCTGCAAGAGTTGTTTACTTCTTTGTATTTCTGTGATGTGGAAGATTATGAAAACTTCAAACTGGCAGAGCCAATTCCCGGCCCATCTTCTGAAGCATTACAAAAATGTGCTGCTGAGTTAGGCGTTGTTATCATCGCTTCTTTATTCGAAAAAAGGGCACAAGGATTGTATCATAATACAACGGCTGTTATTGATGCCGACGGAGCTTATCTCGGCAAATATCGTAAGATGCATATCCCAGACGACCCGGCTTACTATGAGAAGTTCTATTTTACTCCCGGAGATTTGGGGTATAAAGCTTTCAAAACAAAATTTGCGACCATTGGTGTATTAATTTGCTGGGATCAATGGTATCCTGAAGCATCAAGGATTACCGCATTGATGGGGGCCGAAATATTATTTTATCCAACAGCTATTGGCTGGGCTACATCGCAAGATGAAGCAACGAATACAGAGCAATACAATGCATGGCAAACAATTCAGCGGAGCCACTCGGTAGCTAATGGTGTGCATGTGGTGAGTGTAAACCGTGTAGGTCTTGAGCAAGATGGAGCCATGAAATTCTGGGGAGGCTCATTTATCTCTAATCCATTTGGTACTATTTTGTATAAAGCATCACATGATGAAGAAGAAGTGAAAGTGCTCGAAATTGATTTAGCCAAAACAGACCAATACAGAACCCACTGGCCTTTTATGAGGGACAGAAGGATTGATTCTTATCAACCGATTACCAAACGTTTTATTGACGACGAGTAGCCCCTATCCCCTAAAGGGGGATTAGAACCCCTCAGTAAAATAGTCGCTTACAAAATTTAATTTTCTCTAATGAGTATTTCTGAAAAATCGGAGTCATTGTATAACTCCCCTTTAGGGGATGGGGG
>JAYVKT010000140.1:0-2871 GCA_043768195.1 Chitinophagaceae bacterium
CATTTTTCGATCATCCAATTGGCAGAGGTGTAAATACTCCATGGTGGTTTCTATGTTGGCATGGCCCATCAGCTCTTGAAGCGTTACGATGTTCATTCCGTCTTCCAGCAAATGACAGGCATAGCTGTGACGAAGCGTATGTACACTTACTTGCTTTATTATTCCAGCTTCTTTTGCAATGCGGTTCACAGCCCACTGTACCCCACGCTGGCTATAACGACTGTCGAAATCTCCACCGCCCCTGCCATTGGGGCTACCATTAAACAACCATTCCTGCGGATGTTCTGCTGCCAGGTATTTTTTTAATCCACGAATGAGGTGTTCACTTAATGGAACCATTCTGTCTTTACGCCCTTTACTTTGCTTAATGTGTAATATTTTTCTATCAAAGTCCATGTCAGGCAAACGAATACTTCTTACTTCCATGCACCGTAAGCCACAGCCATATAACAATCCAATAAGCATTTTGTGTTTTAGTAAATGACAATGATGCAGCATCTGCCACACCTCTTGTTTGCTTAATACAGTGGGCAGCTTTTTATCTCTTTTAATAGCAGGTAAATGCAAATGAGAATACGGAAGGCCTTCGCCTTTTAATAAAAACCTAAGGCCATAAACGGTATGTTTGAAATAAGTTTGTGAAGGTGTTTTGCTTCGCTGCTGTAATTCGTATAAGTAATCCTTAATCTGATCTTCATCTAGTTCAGTAGGCAAGCATCCAAAGTGAAGTGCCATGGCAGCGATATGGCGACTGTAATTATCAAAAGTGCGAGGGCTTCGACCAAGAATGCTGATGTTTCGTTCGAAGCGTTGAAGTAATGTCTCAAATCCATTAACTTCACGGCAGGCTCGATGGAGAAACTTATTATACCTTAGTTCCTCGGGTTGTTTCTTTTCGTTGTCATAATTAAATTGTTTTCTTAAAGTTACGATAAGGAAGAAAAGCTACCGTAGGTTTAGTTCAACACCGGCTTAAAGCAATTGGGGCTGGACTAATATATCTTTCATCACCAGTACAAATCCCAGCTTCAGCTTCAGGGCGACCCAACTCGGCTCGTCAGTAGAATATGTCATTAAGCTTTTGTACATTTATTCAGCGGCAGTAGTCAGGCTGGACGGAAGTAAATTCCCCAACTGCTTAAAGCCCTGCTCGTCAGACTGTGAAAAAACTCTCTTTTTCTTAAAAATCAGCTTGTACAATTTCACTTCACAAGCAATAAGACTTACCTATGCTGCCTTAATAAATGACAATCGCTGCAGTTGCAAAAAAAAGGATGCCGCATTTCGTCCGAAAATAAGTTTCAGAAAGGCGTTTTTGATGGCGCAAACTATCTTATCATAGTCTGGTTCCCAGTTTTGTATCGCTTCAAGCATTTTTTCAAACCCCAGTATGTTTGTTGTCCGCAGAAAGTTATAGCAAAACATTATCAGGTTCATCTCCCCGTTTACTTTTTGTAAACCCTTCACCAAGGTGTGGGTAAAACCCCAATGACGCTTGATGGTGCCAAACGGATGTTCTACTATCGCCTGTCTTCGCTTGTAGTACTGCGGATTCTTTTTAATGTTGTTGTCATTTATATCCACCGCATCCTGGTACTCGCTGCGATGGATAATGCGCTTTGGCAGTTTGGTGCATTGATGTTTTAAGGCACAGCTTTTACAGGCAGCTGTTCTGTAGGTTTTAAAACGGTAACTCGTTTCATTGGCTTCGCCCTTCTTATTGTGCCAGGTGCCCAGGCTGGTAAGTACAGCTCCGGCCGGGCAGGTATAGCTATCTGTTGTTTTATCGTATTCAAAATTCTCTGATAAAAACTCTTTTGCTATATGCTTTACACTTGGCTGCTCTTTATACGCTACATGGGTTTGCATGTTATCATCCTGGCATTGTTTTAACTCCGCTCCGGTATGATAGCCTTTGTCGGCCAGCACTATCAGGCTGTCTTCTTTTTTTAACTGCAGATTCTCTCTGGCTTGTTGGGATGCTTTGTGTAAAGCTTTGCCATCATTGATATTGGTAGCCTCCGTATGCACTATCAGGTTGTGTTTATCATCTACTGCATTCTGCGTATTGTAAGCCACTTCTACAATATTTTTTACAATGATGATGCTGCGGCTGTCCGCATCGGTGGTGCTGATTTGTTTGTCGTCCGTATTATCCAACTGCTGCTGCAGGCTATCGTATTTGATGGCTCGTTCTTTTAACTTCTTCAATCCTTCGGCTATCTTTTCTTTTTTTACCTCCAGCTCTTCCCCTTTGTTCTCCTGCTTATCGAGTTCATCCAGCTCCTGCAAATATTTTTCCGTCTTCTCTTGTATAAACTGCTGGTGCTTGTCTATCTTCTTCTGATTGTAATTATTCTTTTTACTGTTCACGGCTTTAAACTTGCTGCCATCTATGCCAACTGTCGTTTTGCCCAGCAGACCGGCTTCACTTAAAAAATGTACATACAGTTTAAACATGGACTGTAAGGCCATGGAGTGAAGCTTTCTAAAATCGGCTATCGTATGATAGTTGGGCTGTAAGCCTTGCAGCAGCCATTGCAGTTCTATGTTGCGCCTGCACTCCCTCTCCAGCTTGCGGCTACTGCGTACCTTGTTTAAATAACCATACAGGTATAGTTTTAAAAGTATCTGCGGTGCATACGCCGGACGGCCTTCTGCTTTGACCACCGCTTTTGTTATACCCAGTTTTGCTGTATCCAGTTTGCTGACAAAGGCTTCTATCAGTCGTACAGGATTATCTGAGGATACCAAATCCTCCAGCGTACAGAAATAACTTTGATGACGGTTCCTTCCTTGTATATACTCCATACCACTTCTACTCAAAAACCATACTCCTTTTGACCCCATTCACATTCTGTGTATATTTAT
>JAYVKT010000141.1:0-2318 GCA_043768195.1 Chitinophagaceae bacterium
CAATTATTATTTCACCAAAAATATAAGTGCCGGCATTTATTATTTATATTCAAGAGGCTTGGATGATGGGACTTCAAAAAATAATCACTTCGTTACACTGAATGCTAACTTTTCTCACCTGACACTTACTAAAGATTTTTACCTGCGGATTAACCCACAGGTGTTTTATTTATACCAAGATGGCCGAGAAGGTTATTTCACTACCGGGTTAATTGTTCTTGCAAAAAATAATTTTCCGTTATCGGTTTCTTATCTTGTTAATAAAAGAATAAGTGGAAATATACTGAGTAAAGATTTTATCAACAGCTTTAGTCTTATTTATTCTTTTAATCGAAAATTTATTGCAAAATAAAAATTGTACAACAACTAAATAGCAGCTATATGAAATTATTAATTGCCTTAACGTTGTTCTTTCTAATGCAAGGAGTATATGCACAAAAAGATGAACAACAAATCACCAACCTCTCCAAACAAAAATGGCAATGGATGGCTGATAAAAATGTTGACTCATTGAAGAATCTCTTTCATGAAAAATCAATGTTTATACACATGGGCGGCAGTTGGGGAAAAACGCAGGAGATAAATGTTATTAAAGATGGTACCATTTGGTATAAAAAAGCGGAAGTGTATTCAGCGTCAGTAAATATTATTGGCAATGCTGCCATTCTCTTAAATGATATCGACTTAGTGGCAGTAGTAGGCGGAAATGAAGTCATCAATCCATTTATGGTAACGGAGGTTTACGTTAAAGAAAAGGACAAATGGCAAATGGGTTCACTTACTTTCTCCCGTTTGCTCAGGCCCGTAAAGATGAAAACAACAACACAGGCCACAAGCAATAATTTACAAATTCAAAAGCAGGGCACTTTTTCCGCAGGCGGCACTGTTGTTAAAAGTGATGGCATATTCGATGCGTTAAAACCATGGAATGTGCAGCAAGGCGGGCAAACAAGGCACGGCGACCATGCCGATGTGTTTTATCAAATTCCTGCGAACCCCAAACGCAAATCAATGGTGTTCTTGCACGGATACGGGCAAAGCCGCCGAAGCTGGCAAACAACCGCTGACGGCAGACAAGGATTTGCGGATATATTTTTACGCAATGGCTATGGCATTTATTTAGTTGACCAACCTGGCCGTGGTGCTGCAGGGCAAACGAACAGTCCGGGACAAATTACTGCAACACCAGATGACCAAACCTGGTTTACACAATTCCGCATTGGCCAATATCCAAATTTTAATGAAGGAGTTCAGTTCCCGAAAGACAGTTTATCATTGAACAATTTCTTTCGCATGATGACACCCAATACAGGAAGTATAAATGAAGAAACAATAGTAAATGCAATGTCTGCAGTGTTTGATAAATCAGAAGATGGTATTCTGTTTACACATTCGGCAGGTGGTGCACCCGGTTGGAAAACGGCTTTAAAAAATAATCATGTAAAAGCAATTGTTGCTATTGAGCCTGGTGGATTTGTTTTTCCGGAAGGAGAAACTCCGGCAGATAATCGTGGTGGAAAAGGCATACCCTTAGACGATTTTAAGAAGCTAACAAAAATTCCTATTGTTGTTTATTTTGGAGACTATATTCCAAAGGAAGAAACAAATGCAGCTTCCCTTAATTTTTGGCGTAATGTATTAGCCACAGCAAGGCAATGGGCTAAAGTGGTAAATGCACACGGTGGAGACGCTACTATTGTTTATTTACCAGATACAGGAATAAAAGGCAACACACATTTCATCATGTCTGATTTAAACAATGTTGCAATAGCTGATTTAATTTCAAAATGGTTAAAAGAAAAAGGATTAGACAAATAATATTCATCACCTGCGAAATAATATTAAAAGATGAAACGACTACATAAAATTGGAATAGCCGTATTGGTATTTTGTCTGTCACCTTTTTCAAATTATACCCATGCTCAGCAAATTTTAAGTGACAACAAAAGTTTGAGTGAAAAAGAAAAGAGCATCGTTATCATTTCGTCTTTTACTGCAAAAGGAGATTTACCTCAGTTAAAAACTGCTTTGCATGATGGATTGAATGCCGGCTTAACTGTAAATGAAACTAAAGAAGCGCTGATACAATTATATGCTTACACCGGTTTTCCCCGCAGCCTTAATGCGTTGAATACATTTATGGCAGTTTTAAAAGAAAGAAAAGCCAAAGGCATTAACGACCCGGAAGGCACAGCTGCAGCACCATTACCAAAAAAGAAAACCAAGCTGCAATTTGGAACAGAGATGCAAACAAAATTAATAGGCCAGCCCATAAAAGGGGCTGTGTATGAGTTTGCACCAACCATTGACCAATTTTT
>JAYVKT010000142.1:0-9477 GCA_043768195.1 Chitinophagaceae bacterium
GTAGTAATAAAAAAAGCGGCCTCACATTGCGGGGCCGCTTTTTTGTCGCCCTGTTTTAATTATTGGGCAAAGCTATTTCTCGGGCCACCAGCAGCAAACACTGCCAGCATCCTTGTTTTTTGACCTGCAGTAAACATAAACATACATGCATCGTCAGTATAATCCATATAGTTCATAAACATTTCACCATTAGGGCCATTACTGCATGATACCTGTGGAAATGAAGGACAACCATAGTTTTCATTTGCCTGGTTAGGTGTATCACTCACCTGGTCTGATCCGGTGCAGGCCGTACCATCATCACCCCAGATATGATAAAGATTCATCCAATGACCAACTTCATGTGTACCAGTTCTGCCTTTATTAAAAGGTGCAGCAGCAGTGCCGGTAGTACCCATAGCATTATCATCAATTACCACACCATCGGTGGCAGCAGCGCCACCCGGAAATTGAGCATAGCCTAAATAACCACCAGTCAGGTTGCATACCCATATATTCAGCTTGGTAGTTGGGCTTGTTGGGTTAAGGCCACCCTGACTGCTTTTTTTCATAGCGTCATTTAGCTGCCAGCTTGATTTGTTTGTTTTTTTACGGATGATATCAGTTGTAGTATTGTCTATTACAAACCGGATACCGGTATTGCCCGAACGGGCCGGCTGAAAAACAGACGGGGTGCTATTGTAATCAGAATTAGTAGCAGCAAAATCACTATTCAGTACTGTAATTTGTGATTCAATTTGCGCCAGCGAAATATTCTGAGCTGTTGTTTTGTATAACACATTTACTACAACAGGGATTTCTATAATACCATTTACAAGCCGGTATACCGAAGGGTTTCTTTCTACCTGGCGGGTAAATTCTTCAATAGCATCCATACGTTGTTTTAACGAAGGATCGTTTCGCAGGTTTTCCTGCAGTACTTCATCCGCAGCACATTTGCGTTGCGTGGCAGTTACTACTTCTTCTTTGTTGAAGGACTCTTCATTGTCAGAGGAGGATTTGTTACATCCGGTGCTGAATAGGAAAGCACCGGCAGCAAGCAATACAAGGGATTTCTTCATAAAAAAAATTGATTTGATTTAGTGTATGATAATTGACTTCTAAATCTATTCGAAATTTTTAGTTTCATAGTTGAATGCCGTTAATTTTTAATGCAACATAGTGTCATAAAGATGAGTGTCAAATACATAGCCGGATTATTACTGAAAGGATAAGAGAGAAAGTACGGCCAGCAAAAAAAATAATTATTTGAAGCCGAGTATTACAGGTGGAAAAATAATAATTACTAACTGTTATGGTAAGTATCACGACTTGCCCGAGCCAGATCAGTATTCCGTAAAGCGATGCGAGGATATTTTATTGTATATGATTCCGGGAGAAAAAAATATTGGTGGAAGGGGTTATCTGTCTTAAATATTATTTGCCAGCAAATGCAGCAAAATAAGTTTAACCCGTTGGTGGAGTTAATTTTTTGAAGCTACATTTATAGCCCCAGAGAGCCTGTCCCGATTTTTCGGGAGGCAAAATATTAGTAGAAAAATATTTTGGTAATGTGTTAGAGCCCCATCGGGGCGAAATATTTCACATGTCGCCCCGATGGGGCTTTGCAATCTTGATATGACTCGTTATTTCTACTAATATTTAGCCTCTACGAGGCTATGGAAATTAACTCCGCCAACGGGTTAAGTTTACTTGTTTTATAAAAGCTAATTATAAAACCACTCTTACACCTGCACTCATTACTGAAACAGCTTCTACATAAGTGCCTAAATAATCTTTTGCAGTTTGCGGCCCAATAATCGAAATAACTGCCTGTAATGATTTGTTTTTCTTTAATGGAAATGTGTATCCCGCATTAAAGGTTAACATAAATGCCCCAAACTTAATGGCATCAAAATGTATATTCTCTTCTTTAGTCGTACCATTTTGGGTTACTGTGCCACATTCATCTTTGGCTTTTTGAAATCCAAAACCACCGCCGATAAAAGTTCCTCTTCCCCGGTTCTTTCCAATTGTATAATTAAAATTAGACCGGATGGAAAACGAAACAAATTTATCCCATGAATGAGATGTCCCATTATCTCCATAGGTTTCATATTGCCGGAAATACTGAACCTCCGGTGTCCAGCTCCATTTTTTGTTTTTTCCAAAAGTATGAATAACGCCGCCGGAGAATGAAGGCCCTGTATAATAAAAATCGTTGCTCGAAGAAAGATGAAGCCCGGCAAAAGGTCTCCAGCTTTTTTGACCGTTTACAGATGAAAAGGTGGCCAAAAAAATAATGAAAAGCAGAGCATACTTTTTCATATAGTCAGTTTTGATGGATAAATAAAAGCAGAAGCTAAAGGTAGTCTGCTTTAAAACGGAAAAAATTACAATATCGTATTTTGTTTATCAGACATTTTTTTTATCCGCCGGTTCATCACATAAAACCAGGCTGGGGGAAATAAGGAAAGTATCATCATCCCCGGGTAACCAGTCGGCATCTGTGGCGAATCATCATGGTGCCGGAGTAGTTGATATTTTCGGCTGGCGAGATAATGATGGTCGGAATGACGGCTTAGCTCAAACAACACCAGCCTCCCGATTACATGGTCGCTGTTCCAGCTATGTACCGGCATTGTTCTTTCGTATTTACCATCACCGGTTGCTTTTCGTTGCAATCCATAGTGTTCAATATAGTTAACGGTTTCCAGAAGCAAAATACCAATCATAGCTGCTGCCAGAAAATACAATGTAACTAACCAGCTAAATACAAAAAATAGCAGCACTAAAAAAACAATTTGAATCAATGTGAATTGAATCATTTCATTATATAAAGAAAACGCAGGGTTTCCCTTTTTTCTTGTTTCATCATTAGCAATATGCCAGGCACTGAGATAGCTGAATATAATAGTGCGGAAATAAAATGTATAAACAGGTTCGCCAAATCTTGCACTGCTGGGGTCTTCTGGTGTAGCTACTCTTTTGTGATGACCTTTGTTGTGTTCGGTAAAGAAGTGCATATATAGCGAGGTAAGTAAAAGTGCTTTGGCTAATGTTTGTTCAAATTTATTTACCCGATGACCTAATTCATGCCCTACATTAATTCCAAATGTGCCGCAAAGCAATCCCATTACCCAGATGCGTCCTGCAATATCTTGCCAGGTCATCACGGCTGCATCTTGTTTCATCGCTATACAAAATTTTATTAACAATGAATACTGAAGAACGACAATCAGGTATAATAAAATATCATACGTTCTGTCTTTTTTTGCCAACTCCTCTTCGGCCGCACCAAGGTTTGCCGCAACGGGTTTTATGAATAATTCGGCTAACGGAATAATCACCCAGGCCCACATTAATGGCATCCAGATTTCCCAGCCTGTTACGCTGAAAGATCGGTAAGAGCCAATATAAATTACCAACGGAGAAAGGTATTTGAATGCCCGGATGCTCATATTAACTTTTTGAATTATTCAAAAATAAAAAATATGCTCTTTCTTTTTACGTTTTGTTTTGCATAACATTTCATGCTATTTAAACTTAGTACCTTCATAACAGTCTGAAACTAAAATGTTAACCCCATGTCGTTGACGAATCAAACAAAAAACCAGCACCTGATGTGGCGTGCCGGTTTTGGCTCTGCCGTTGAGCAACTTGCCGATCTTTCTAAATATACCCCCAAACAATTTTATAAAGCCCTCGTTAAAGCTTCGGATAAAAAACCGCAATACATTAATGTAGCAGATGATTACCTGCAAGGCTTGTATATGGGGATAGAAGAAGTGGGGCGGCAGCAGAAAAAAGAAATGACAGCCGACGAAAAGAAAATGGTGCAGCAGAAAAACAGGGAAGGAGTCCGTAACCTGAATATTTTCTGGCTGCATGAAATGGTGAACAGCTCAGCACAACTCCGGGAAAAAATTGCTCTTTTCTGGCATGGGCATTTTGCCTGCCGCAATCTCAATATATTTTTTCAACAAGGTTTATTGGATGTAATACGTAGAAATGCATTAGGAAATTTTGGAACACTGTTAAAGGAAGTTTCAAAGAATGCTGCCATGCTTAATTTTTTAAACAATCAGCAAAACCGAAAAGATCATCCTAACGAAAATTTTGCAAGAGAGGTAATGGAACTCTTTACACTCGGTCGTGGAAATTATACGGAGAATGATGTAAAAGAAGCCGCCAGGGCTTTTACCGGCTGGAGTGCAACAATAAAAGGCGATTATATTTTCCGTAAAGGCCAGCATGACTTTGGCAGCAAAACAGTGCTGGGCAAAACAGGAAATTTTGATGGAGGCGAAGTGTTGGATATTTTATTGCAACAAAAAGTCACAGCGAAATTCGTAGCAGGGAAACTTTACAAATTTTTGGTGAACGAAAAGGTTGATGATGCGAAAGTGGAATGGCTGGCCGAAAGATTTTATAATAACAATTACGATATTTCTAAACTGCTGGAAGATATTTTTACCAGCGACTGGTTTTATGAAGAAAAAAATATCGGAGCTAAAATAAAATCACCGGTAGAATTACTGGCGGGCATTCAGCGGATGCTGCCAATGAAATTTGAAAATAACGAAGTATTACTATTGATTCAACGGTCACTGGGGCAATTGCTTTTTTACCCCCCGAATGTAGCTGGCTGGCCGGGAGGAAAAAACTGGATTGACAGCTCCACCTTAATGATGCGGATGCGGATACCACAAATGCTGGATGATAAAGACGAGTTTAATATAAAACCCAAGGATGATGACGACCAGATGATGGGCCGTCCTTCGACAGAGCTCAGGATGAATAATAATGAAGATCCAAAAGCAACCGCTATGAAATCTTTAGGCAAATTAAACAAACCCATACAGGTAAAAATTGACTGGTCGCTATACACCAGAAATTATGAATCAATACCAAGGGAGTTGTTGTTGCCGAACATTACAGGCATACTGCTTCAAACAAAAAGCAGGGTAAACCCGGAGTTGATAAAACAATTCTCTGATCAAACCGGCCGGGATAATTTTATTAAAACGGCAACGCTGCAGATAATGAGTACGCCGGAATATCAATTATGTTAACTACGAAGTACGAGGTCAGAGGTACGAATGGCGTACTTATTACTTCGTAGTTCTAAATTGTTTAAATATGTATATCAAACGTAAAGAATTTATTCAAATCGGGTCGCTGGCAACAGCTTCCATGTTATTACCCAAATTTCTAAAGGCATTTGAAGGACAAACAATGGTGCCATTAGGTAACAAAGTAGTAGTGATACTGCAACTGAGTGGCGGCAACGATGGTTTGAACACGGTAATACCTGTTAGAAACGATCTGTATTATAAAGCAAGACCAAGATTAGGGATTACAAAAGATAAAGCGTTGTTGCTGACAGATGAAGTGGGCTTGAATCCGGCGTTAACCGCCTTTAAAGATTTATATGATGATGGAAGCCTGAGTATCATCAACAGTGTAGGTTATCCCAATCCTGATCGTTCCCATTTTCGCAGCATGGACATCTGGCATACCGGAAGTCAAAGCACCGAATATTGGAATAATGGTTGGGTAGGCCGTTATTTAGATGCACAATGTAAAGGATGTGATAAGCCGACACAGGCTATTGAGATTGACGATATACTCAGCCTGGCATTAAAAGGCGATAATATAAAAGGCATAGCTGTAAAAGATCCAAGAAGATTATATGGAACAGCCAATGAAAAATTCTTCAAAGAAGTGATGAAGAACCATACCGATGAAGCAGGGGAGCAGCCAGCCGATTATTTATACAAGACAATGGCTGAAACATTATCAAGTGCTGATTATATTTTTCAGCAAAGTAAAATGCACCCGACAAAAGCAGACTACCCGAAAACGGATTTGGGCAATAGTATGAAGACAATTGCTTCACTTATTTTTTCCGAGATCAATACCAAAGTGTATTATGTATCGCTGGGAAGTTTTGATACCCACATTAATCAGGAAGGGCAGCAGCAGCGTTTATTTACGGAAATGAACGATGCGGTAAAAGCATTTGTAAAAGATTTGAAAGCCAATAAACGTTTTAATGATGTCATGCTTTTTACCTTCTCAGAATTTGGCAGAAGAGTGGCGCAGAATGCAAGTAACGGAACCGACCATGGCACAGCGAACAATATGTTTTTAATCAGCGGCGGGTTGAAACAAAAAGGATTGATTAATCCTTTGCCTGATTTGGCAGATCTGGATGAAGGCGATTTAAAGTATAAAGTGGACTTTAAAAATGTGTATGCCACTGTGCTGAACAAATGGCTGAAAGCAAATGATAAGGAGATACTGGCGAAGCAATATGAGTATTTGAATTTTATTTAAAAACATTTCCCGGAAAAATGCAAAGGCCACGAAGGGTATTGTTTACTTCGTGGCCTTTGTGTTATAGTAAGAGTACATTTATTGCATTTTCTTTTTGCCTGTTGCAATTTTATAAAGTATAAATGCCATGGCAGCAAAGAACAGAACACCCAATGCATAATATCCATTTTCACCTAACCCACCGGTAAGCTTTCCTTCCATATTTATACTGGTTAAAAATCGTTCACCACCGGATGAGCCACTGACAAAGGCAATGATAACACCTGCTACAGCACCTCCGGCTACTAAACCAGTTGCAAATAAACTTCCTTTACCCAACTCATCTTCCTCCGGAGTTTTCCGGATATTCATTTTCTTTTCACGACGGTCAACTAATCCTTTTATAGCACCACCGATAAAGATTGGTAATGTTGTTGACAAAGGCAGGTAAGCACCAACAGCAAAACTTAATGACTTAATGCCGCACAACTCCATAACTATTGCAAGAAATACACCGACAAAAATAAACTGCCAGTCAAGATTTTGTGATTGAATCCCTTTAATAAGTGTAGCCATCAATGTAGCCTGTGGTGCAGGAAGTTTTTCTGTTCCGATGGTATGATAAATTCCCTGCTGAACTAATTCAGTGCTGGGCTTGTCAAGATATTGTATAGTAAGGCCAATAACAACGGAAGAAACAATAGCACCGGCAAATAAAGCAATCTGCTGGTTTCTCGGAGTGGCACCAACTATATAGCCGGTTTTTAAATCTTGCGAAGTAGCTCCGGCATTTGCAGCAGCAATACAAATCATACCACCAACCACTAATACTAAAGGCTCAAATTGCGGGCCGCTCCAGCCAACACTAATGAAAATTAAACAGGTTCCCATCACAGTGGCGATGGTCATTCCGCTGATAGGGTTGTTAGAAGAACCAATCAATCCAACAATTCTGGAAGACACAGTAACAAACAATGCCCCGAATATGACAACAAGAATGCCTATTAATAACTTTTGACCAATACCATCACCCGGAACCTGTGGCAGAAGAGCAATTAATGCTATCAATCCCAGGCTGCCAAATCCAACAACTTTCAGGCTCAAATCTTTATCGGTTCGTAAAACAGATATATCTCCATCTTTTGATTTACGCAAAGTCGCCATACTTGATTTTATAGACTTTGAAATAGTAGGCAACGTTTTTATTAATGTAATAATACCACCTGCTGCCACGGCACCTGCACCTATCTGTCGTATGTATGCATAATAAACAGCCGAAGAATAATCTGCAAAAGTATGTGCAACAGGATCCCAGCTGCCTTTGCCCCCTGGCTTTGAAAGATCAGCTATGTATCCCAATTTATATAATTGTGCTGCAATTAAATCAGGATTAACAACAGATGATAGTAATGGTATCAATACTAACCAACTCAATACTCCACCCGCAACAAGCACACCGGCAATTCTTGGCCCGATGATATAGCCAACACCCAAATATTCAGGTGTTATTTCTCCGCTTACTTTAGCGGATGGAAAAAATTTATTAACCTGTGCCGTTGCCATTTCCGGTACTTCAGCAATGAACCGAAAAACTTTTTGCAGGATAGCATATAAAAAAGCTACACCTAATCCCCAGAAAGCTGTTTTTGCAAAATCACCACCTTTTTCCCCGGCTTTTAACACATCACCACAGGCAGTTCCTTCCGGATAAGGCAGGTTGCCATGTTCATTTACTATTAATGCCTTTCGTAAGGGAATCATTAATAAAGTGCCGAGCAAACCACCAACGATTGCCAATATTAAAATGGTGAGATAATTAAAATATTCTGCACTGTCTTTGGAAGAAAGAAAAAGGAAACCCGGTAAAGTAAATGAAACACCGGCTGCTATACTTTCTCCTGCACTGCCTGCTGTTTGAATGATATTATTTTCGAGTATAGTAGTTTTAAAAAATCTCCTGCCTAAGGTTATCGCAATAACTGCAATGGGGATGGAAGCACTTACTGTAAGACCTGCTTTTAATGCCAGGTAAACTGTTGCTGCTCCAAAGATGACACCGAATAAACATCCTAAGAGAATGGACTTAACAGTCAGTTCTTTCATTTTCGTTTCAGGAGCCACAAAAGGTTTGAACTTTGTTTCTTCAGACATAGCAGTAATTTTTTGTTAATGGGAAGATAGGAAAACTTAGTCAGGAGCTAAGAGCCGGGAGTCCGGAGTAAAGTCGAATTGTTTGTAAACTTTATGACTCATGACTCCCGACTTCAGACTCAATTCACCCCTTTCTCTTTCATCACCTTATTCAACCATTTCAGTAGAATAAATAAGAATACCGCTGCAGCTCCCAGTAAAATAAAATTCAGCCAGAAATAGCTGGCCTTGTTATCATACTCATCCCACTTACTGGCAAGGATGCCGCTGAGTTTATTACCGATAGAAGTTGATAAAAACCATCCGCCCATCATTAATGAAGTAATACGAACAGGACTTAGTTTGGAAACTAATGATAATCCCATGGGGCTTAAAAATAATTCACCAATGGTAACAACACCATAACTACCGATAAGCCACCACACACTTACTTTTTCTGCTCCATTATTTCCAACCTTCACAGCAGCTATCATTATTAAAACAGATAAGGCAGATATTAATAAACCAAATGCAATTTTTGTTGGGGTGCTTGGTTCTTTTCCTTTTCGGCGTAACCAGGTAAAGAAAGCAACCACCAGCGGAGTCAATACAATTACCCAAAAGGGATTAATAGATTGGCTGAGACTGGGCAACCAGGCTTTCACCACTTCTCCTTCCTTCGGCAGTTTCTCTGACGGCACATTTTTAAAATAAGAAGGGTATCCAGGCTCCTTCACTTCTTTACCAGCCACTTTAATTTTGCGAAATTGATTATCAATTTTTACAACGCTATCTAATTTATAAGTAGTGTTAACAGGTTTGTCATTTTGCTTTAGGGCACCTAAAAAGTTACCCATCGTTCCGCTAACGGATCTGTCGGTATAGCGACTGGCCCAGGTATTCAATGCAGAACCGTTTTGTTTGAAAATAGCCCAAAACAAAATTACTACAGCAAAAATAGAAAGCATGGCACCCATGGCAGGCCGTTCGTCTTTACTGCTCCGGATTAACAAAACAGTATAAAATGTAAGGACAGGGATGCAGGCA
>JAYVKT010000143.1:0-19556 GCA_043768195.1 Chitinophagaceae bacterium
TACATCGGTTAGCTTTTCTGATTCTCCACCACCTACGGGCAATAAGTATAAATTGTTTTTATTGTCTCTTGATGATGTAAAAGCAATCCATTTGCCATCCGGGCTCCATTTAGGGTTAGAAGAGTTTTTATCTCCCTTCGTCAGTTGAATGGAATTACTTCCATCTGCATTGCACAGCCACACCTGGTTTACATATTCGCTGCGGTCATCTGTCATTACCGCTTCCCGAACGGTGTAAAGCACTTTAGTTGCATCTGGCGATGGAACAACAGCTGTAATGTTTTTTATTTTAAGGGATTGTTCCGGGCTCCAATTTTTTTGAGCAATTATAAACAGGGGTAGAAAGAGAATGATGGTAAACAACAGTTTTGATTTCATAACATTTTGTTTTACGAATAAAAAAAATGGCTAAAAGGATAGTCAAAGGGGAAAGATTGCGGATCGGCAGAATGTACAAGTTAAGAAGGCGGCAGAAGAAAAACAAACCGGCCGTAAAATGGTTAATAGTTGATTAGTTTTTGCACTGTTTCATCCAATCTTGCCTTTGCCATAAAATTATTTTCCAGTTCAATGCTAAAAGGAATCGGTGTATCCAGCGAAGCGCAACGCAATATCGGTGCATCTAATAAACCAAAGCAATTCTCAGCAATCCAGGCGGCAATCTCACCACCTATGCCGCCAACTAATGTGTCTTCGTGTAATAATAATACACGGCCGGTTCTTTTTACCGCTTCTCTTATAGCGAGATAATCAAGTGGTAACAGTGTTCGCAAATCTAAAATATCTATAGAAATTTCCGGGTGTTCCGCAGCATAATCTTCTGCCCAATGTACCCCGGCTCCGTAAGTAATAATAGAAACTTCATCTCCCTCTCTCACATGTCTTGCTTTACCAATTTCAATTTCATAATAATCAGATGGTACTTGTCCGCTTACAGAACGGTACAATGCCTTATGCTCAAAAAATAAAACAGGGTTCGGGTCATTAATAGCAGCAATCAATAATCCTTTTGCATCCATTGGTGTGCTTGGATACACCACTTTTAATCCCGGTGTTTTTACAAACCATGCTTCGTTGCTTTGACTATGAAAAGGTCCGGCTCCCACACCACCGCCAGTTGGCATCCGTATCACCACATCTGCATTCTGTCCCCAGCGGTAATGAATTTTTGCGAGGTTATTAATGATCTGATTAAAACCCACGGTTGCAAAATCAGCAAACTGCATTTCCATCATACTCTTATATCCTTCCAGACTTAATCCAAGTGCAGCACCAACAGTAGCACTTTCACACAGCGGCGTATTTCTTACTCTTTCTTTGCCAAACTCTTCTACAAAACCTTCGGTGATTTTAAAAGCTCCCCCGTACTCTGCAATATCCTGTCCCATAAGAATGAGGTTGGGGTGTTGTTGCATGGATTGATGAAGACCTTCTTTTATAGCATCAATAAGCCGGGAGTCTTTGGCCGTGAGTTGTGAGTCGTGAGTGAGTTTCGAATTATCAACGACCTTAACTTCAAACTTCAAACCCCGAACTTCAAACTTTTCTGCATACACATCTTCCAATTCTTCCTCTGTATCTGCCACTACTGGTTTTGTATTGGATCCTATCGCTAATTCACTTTCAATCTTCTCTTTAAATTCATTTCGTATATCGCCAATTTGTATTTCTTTCAATACGCCACTCTCAATCAAAAATTTTTCATAGTTTTTGATGGGGTCTTTCATTTCCCAGAGCTTGAACAGATCTTGCGGCACATACTTCACACCACTGGCTTCTTCATGCCCCCGCATACGAAACGTAAGACATTCTATTAAATATGGCTTTTGGTTTTTAATACAATAATCCCTTACCCCTTTTATCGTATCATAAACTTCTAATAAATTATTACCATCTATCTGCACTCCTTCCATGCCGTAGCCTTTGGCTTTATCTATTAAACTAATGCAACGGTATTGTTCATTAACCGGTGTACTTAATCCATAGCCATTGTTTTCAATAATAAAGATGACAGGCAAATCCCAAACAGCCGCTGTATTTAGTGCTTCATGAAAATCGCCTTCGCTGGTACCACCATCACCGGTAAAGGCCAGGGATATTTTTTTCTCCTTTCTTAGTTTATGTGCTAATGCTACTCCATCAGCTATTGCCAGTTGCGGACCCAGATGTGAAATCATACCGCAGATATGATGCTCCTTATTTCCAAAGTGAAAACTTCTTTCTCTTCCTTTGCTGTATCCTTCCTGTGCACCCTGCCATTGCATAAATAATTTACTCAATGGCATATTGCGGGTAGCAAATACGCCAAGATTTCTGTGCAGCGGCATTATCCATTCATCTTCCTGTAATGCCAATGTAGCACCAACAGCAATGGCTTCCTGGCCGATGCCACTAAACCATTTGGAAATTTTTCCCTGCCTTAATAGCACCAGCATTTTTTCTTCTATCATCCGGGGCCAGAGAAGGCTTCTGTAAAACTGGATAAGCTGATCGTTAGATAAATCTTTTCGGTCGAAGGTCATGTGGCGAAGTTCCGGGTTTTTTCAACACAGAGATACAGAGAAATTGAGTTTCACGGAGTTCTTTTGCAGTGTATCAGTTTCATGCAGAGGCCGCAGGGTTCGCAGAGGATTTAAGCAAAAATTCTATATTCTCTGTGTAACTCCTCTACCTCAAAAACTCTGTGTTGAAATTTTTACACCACCACCAACTCATAAAAGTCTTCGGGGTTCAAATATTTTTGAGCAAGAGCCTGAATTTCTTCTGCCGAAATGGTTTTAATGGTATTAATAGAATCGTAAAAATATTGGTCAGTTAAATTATTAAGCACATAATTTTTCCAACGGGCCATTATCTGGAAGGGGCCATCGAGGTCGCCGAGCAGGCCACCCATCATATAGTTTCGTACTAATAACAATTCTTCGTCATCTACCAACTCTTCCCGCAGGTCTTTCATTTCTTTATACACTTCGGCAATGGTGGCTTCGCAAACATCCTTACCTGCCTCGGTACTTATCAGCCAGGCAGTATCATGAATATGATTTTGCAAATAGCTGTGTATGCCATAAGTGTATCCTTTGTCTTCCCGGATGTTAGTCATCAGCCGGGAACCAAAAAAACCGCCTAACAAGGCGTTCAGGATCTGCACTTTTAAAAAATCCGGGTGATGGCGGTTAGGAAATGGCCTGGCCATTCGAATGGAGCCCTGCACACCGTTTGAATCGTTAGTGATTCTGAATTTTTTTTCTGTTGTTGGCTCAACAATAGTTTTTGCTGAAGTAATAGTATTGTTTGGCAGATCCCCAAAGTGTTGATTTAATAACGAGATAATATCGGCAGGCAATTTTCCGGCTACAAATAAAACCAGCTTCCCCTGTTGATAATATTTTTTATAAAAGGCCAGTAGATCTTCTCTGTTCACTGCATCAAAATCTTCTTCCCGGCTGAATTTTCCATACGGATGTTTTTCTCCGTACAAATAAACATCAATCAACCGGCTGGCGATAAAGTCGCTTTTCTTAAGACTCACTTTCAACCGCTGCTTCATGTTCTGTTTGTAAATATCCAATTCGTCCTGCGGCATTACTGAATCGGTAATCAGTTCTTTTACTGCGGGTAGTAATTCTTTTATGCTTTTGGATAAACAATGCAGTGTAATTGTTGCCACTTCACTACCACAGGCTCTGTTGAGGTAAGAGCCATGGTATTCAAAATGTTCATTTATCTGAAAGGCTGATTTTTGAGATGTGCCATTGCGTAATAAAAAATTAGCAGACGCTGCCACCAGGTTTTTTTCTTCCTGCCAGTTACCGGCAAAGAACACCCATTCGAGTGACAACACTTCTTCTGCTCCGGCATTTACTGCATAAACTTCCACGCCGTTATCTAAAGTAAACTTATCGGCTGGCTTTAGTTTTAAATTGAAATTAACGGCATCTACTATTTCGGGAGCTATTGTTCTGTTCAGCATTACTATTCTTTCTTAATTGAATGTTAGATTAATTGTTGGAGAGATAATGTATCGTACTGCAATTAGTAGTACGAAAAATAGCCTGGCTTTCTTTTAAAATATCTTCCGGGGTAACCGCTGCATATTTTCCCAACTCGGTATTCATCAGCGTAGCATCACCCAATAGTTCATAATAAGCAAGGCTGCCGGCACGGCTCATCACACTCATATCTTCAAAGGCCAGCATACTTTCTGTTTTATTTTTTACTTTTTGTAACTCTGCTTCTCCCACTAATTCAGTCTTCACTTTATCAAGCTCCAGCTCTATTGCTTTTTCAGCCTCTTCCATTCTTACTCCTTTTACTAATTTTCCTTCTATCATCAGCAGTCCATTATCGGTGCTGCCAAAGTGATGGCATTCTATATTGCTGAACAGTTGCTTTTCTTTTACCAATGACTGATACAGTCTTGACGATCCCCCGCTACTGAGAATATCAGAAAGCAGTTCAATAACATAATACCGTTTGTCTAACCGGCCGGGCATATGCCAGCATTTATACAAAGCATCCAATGGCACATTCGCTTTTACTTCTAATCTTCTTTCTTCTGTTTGTTCCGGCTCTTGTGGCAGGTTACGTTCATATTTTTGACCCTGAGGAATATCGCCAAACCATTTTTCTGCCAGGGCTTTTACTTTTTCCACCGTTACATTACCAGCCAGTACCATCACTGCATTTACCGGACGATAGTGTTTAAAGAAAAAATTCTTTACATCATCCAATTGTGCATTTTCGATATGTGATAATTCTTTACCAATCGTCATCCAGCGATAAGGATGTTTTTTGTAAGCCAGCTCTCTGATCTTGTGCCCCACATCGCCATAAGGTTTGGTGAGATAATGTTCTTTAAATTCTTCCACTACCACTTTACGTTGTGTCTCCAGGCTTTTTTCTCCAAAGGCCAGCGACAGCATACGATCACTTTCTAACCAGAAGGCTGTTTCTAAATTATCAGCCGGTATTTGTATGTAATAATTAGTAAGGTCGTTGGTGGTGTAAGCATTGTTTTCTCCGCCGGCCATTTGCAACGGTTCGTCGTAATCAGGAATATTGACAGAACCGCCAAACATCAGGTGTTCAAACAAATGGGCAAAACCGGTTTGATCCGGATTTTCATCTCTGGCACCCACATCATACATAATGTTCATGACGGCCATGGGTGTGCTTAAATCCTGGTGAACAAGAACCCGGAGACCATTGGCTAGTGTAAATTTTTCAAATTGTATCATACTATTATAACAGTCGTTGAAATTAAAATTTGAACCCCCATACCGGGAGCAGATTAATGCAAAAATAGCTTCCTGTTGCCAAGGCGACAGAGAGGAAAGTAAAAATATTGAAATTTATACCGTCAGAAGAAAGCCTTTGTTGCGGGATAGGTAAATTATTACCGGATGCTTCTTACTTTAAACTCAAGTTCCAGCATCTGATTACTGCGTCTTAAAATTAGTTTTACTTTTTCGTTGGGTGCCTGTAAGGCAATTTTATACCGGTTCAGGTTTTGAGAAAAATTATTATTGATTGCTATTACCTCATCTCCTTCCCTTAAACCGGCTTCTTCGGCAGGTGAGCCTTTGGCCACATCGCCAATTATTATTAGCCCTTCCAGATAGTATAATTCTACGCCGGAATAAGAATAGTCAAACGCATCGGCATAGTGGCTGTTAGGTGTTATATGTATATCACTTCTTGCATAATTGAGTATTACATTGAACCGGCGAAGGATGTCATTGCCAATCAATCCGCCCATGTAGGGATAAGAAGTAACATTGTTCTCATCATCAAAAATATAAACAGGCACACTTCTGAAACGATAGGGCCCCAGTTTTACTTCCCGCATCACCATCAATTCCATATCTATTTTGCCTCCCAGGCCTTCTCCTTCTTTTATCCATTTCTTTTTCTTTCTGTCTATAAAAGAACTGTCGGCAATAAAATCTTTGGTGAGCAGCATGCAAACACCGGCCCCCATATCATACAAAAACCGGGAAGTAACTGCTGCTTCATCTCTTACCCTTAGTTGCTGTGCCATTAGTTGGTTCACAGTTGGCTTCAGCAGGTATCCACCCCGTGGGTAACGGATAGTACCCGGTGTGCAAAAAGTAAGTTTCAAACTATCATAATCGAGTTTCACGATGTAGCGGCTCAATACGGAGTAACCAATTATGCCATCAATCCTTTCGCCATATACAGCAGTAAGAATACCGTAATCGTTTATATGAAAATTGAGGCTATCCACACTAAGACCCGGAAAATGCAATTGCTGGTTAAATAAAAAACTAACTTTTCTGATGCCTGCAATACCACGGATGGTTCGTTCTGTAGGCGTTGGTTGCAGCTTCAGGTAATCTACTGTGGTAGAATCGAGAGAGATGCCGCTGCTGCCTGTGTCTAATATAAAGTTGAGTGTGTCAGGAAAATTATTCAGCTTGGCATGCAGTATTACTATGCCTCCTGTCAATTGAGTAAAAGGGATTTTGGTAATATCCCTTGATGGGGGTTCTATAAACTCTTCCTGTGCAGCAAGTTTTTTTGCTGCGGACAATGTGAAACAAAGAGTTATACAATAAACTAATTTTTTCATGTGGCTTTAATCATTGTAGATTATCCTACGTATGACAAATATTTTACTAATAATGATGCAAGACCCTTTGCCATATAAATAAATTTACTTCAATATGTAGGGCTTTCAAAACCGTTCAGCATATATTATGTTATAGCCTTGTACCTTTACCGTTAAAACACTGTTTCATAAAGAGGCAAAGCTCCTTTTTCTGGTGTTCCCGGTTTTTTTGGTAAATAACCCAATATATGCAGCTAACTAAATTATACGAAAAAGCTTCCTCCTTTGGCTTTTTGTCGGTGGAAGAAGGTGTTTATCTCTACCAACATGCCCCATTGGCCGACCTCATGTTTATTGCCGACGAACTTCGGAAAAAGCAGGTGCCGCATGGCAAAGTAACCTGGCAGATAGACCGGAATGTGAATACTACGAATGTATGTATCGCCAATTGCAAGTTTTGTAATTTTTACAGAATACCCGGACATGCTGAAGCATATATTACCGATATGCCAACTTATCGGAAGAAGATAGAAGAAACATTAAAGTGGGGCGGCGATCAATTATTATTACAAGGCGGCCATCACCCGGAATTGGGTTTGCAATACTATGTTGACACATTCAAACAGATAAAAGCAGAATTTCCTTCTATTAAATTGCATACACTGGGGCCGCCGGAAGTAGCACATATCACCAAGTTAGAAAAGTCAACGCATCGTGAAGTATTGATGGCATTAAAAGAAGCCGGTATGGATTCGTTACCCGGAGCAGGTGCCGAAATATTAATAGACCGTGTAAGAAGATTAATCAGCAAAGGAAAATGCGGTGCGCAGGAATGGCTTGATATAATGGAGGAGGCGCATAAATTAAACATCACCACTAGTGCCACTATGATGTTTGGCCATGTGGAAACAATTGAAGAACGGTTTGAGCATTTAATAAAAATAAGAGAGGTGCAAAGCCGGAAGCCGGAAGAAGCCAAAGGGTTTCTCGCCTTTATACCGTGGACCTTTCAGGATGTAGATACACTGCTGACAAAAATCCGTGGAGTACATAACCTTACCACACCCGAAGAATACATTCGTATGATTGCTCTCAGCCGCATCATGTTGCCGAATGTAAAAAACATACAAGCCAGTTGGCTGACCGTTGGAAAACAAACAGCAGAAATATGTTTACATGCCGGTGCCAATGATTTTGGCTCCATCATGCTGGAAGAAAATGTGGTGAGTGCTGCGGGTGCACCACATCGGTTTACATATAAATCTATACAGGAAGCAATTAAAGAAGCAGGGTTTGAACCACAGTTGAGAACTCAGCAATATGAATGGAGGGAAATACCACAGATGATAGAGGAGCAAATTATTAACTATTAGGTCAGGTTTATTTTCATTAAATTTGAGTATGACGGTAATTACAGTAACTATTAAAAAGAAAAAAGCAATAAAGGCTCTTGAAGAACTTAGGGCAAACGATCTTATTGATTTTGCCACAAAAAAAAGAAGTATAAAAGATAAAGTTCAGACCCATCTTGCCAGCGAAAAGTCTTTAGCAAAAGACTGGCTTTCAAAAAAAGAAGATGATGCATGGCAAAGTTTGTAAAAGGTGATATAGTTGTAATTCCCTTCCCTTTCTCTGACCTGAGTGGAAGTAAAAGACGGCCAGCCTTTGTACTTGCCGACCTACCTGGCAGTGATATTATACTTTGCCAGATTACAAGCCGGAACAGAAAAGATAAATTTTCAATTGAACTTTCGCAAAATGATTTTAGCAACGGTGGACTACCTGTGCTTAGCTACATCAGGCCAAATAGAATTTTTACTGCCGATAAAAATATTGTTATCCGTAAAGCCGGTACGTTAAAACCTGCGTTGACAAAAAGTATCATTCAAGAGTTAATCTCAATTTTTGAAACCTAATTACTCTTACCCAAAAATGAAAAAAACATTTAGCTGGTTTAGAAAAATTGCTTTTGCAGAAGGGGTTTCCTTTTTAGTATTATTAGGCATAGCCATGCCGTTGAAATATTTTGCTGATATGCCGATGGCGGTAACTATAGTTGGCGGACTGCATGGTGTTTTATTTGTAGGCTTTATTGTATTGGCTTATATGGTGAAGGAGGAATATAAAAAAGATTTTATGTGGCTGCTAAAAGCCGGTGTTGCTTCTATTATACCGTTTGGCACTTTTTATATGGATAAGGAATGGAAGAAAGAAGAAGCGGCAGCGGTATAGATAAGGTTACTGCTGTCCGCAATCGTACTTTACCTACCCAACATACTGAACATTCTATAAGTTTTTGTATATTTAATATATGAAAATATTGACGCTTAACATACCAGACACATTAGAGGTGGACAATAAAGAACTCGCTATGCTTGTGGCATCACGGCTTTATGAACAAGGCAAGCTTTCTCTTGGACAAGCAGCGGAGGTTGCCGGTTTGACGAAACGAACCTTTGCTGAGCTATTAGGGAACTACAACGTTTCTATTTTTAATTTTCCCGCAGCAGACTTATCAAGAGACGCAGCCAATGCCTAAAACGATAATTTCTGATACAAGTTGTTTTATTGTTTTGAATAACATTAGAGAACTTGACCTATTGCATAAAGTTTACAAACAAATTATAACGACACCTGACATTGCAGCTGAATACGGCGAGCCTCTTCCTGAATAGGTAGAAATCGTAACTGTAAAAGACAAGCACAGCCAACAACTTTTAGAAATACAAATTGACAAAGGTGAATCAAGTGCTATAGCATTGACCCCTGAAACACCCAACTGTACTATAATTTTAGATGATTATAAAGCCCGGAAAATAGCAGAACTACTTGGCATCACTATTACAGGAACCATTGGCGTAATCATTAAGGCAAAGTTGATAGGAATAATCCCTTCCATAAAACCAATTCTTGAAAAGATAAAACAGACAGACTTTCGTTTGTCGGCAGATATTGAATTACAAGCTTTAAAAGAAGCAAACGAATAAACAGTATTTTCAAAAAAGTGTCGTTTTGTCGAAAGCTGGTCTTGCTTCTATTATACCTTTTGGCACTTTTTATATGGATAAGGAATGGAAGAAAGAAGAAGCGGCGGCGGTATTTTAGTAGTTCTGGCGATTTAAAATAGTAATTAATTAGATTTGATGTCGGAGGTTGCGGCAATGTAACCATTGAGGCAAAACTATCCCTTGTGCCCTTTTAATTAAGCACATAGCCAACACTAAAAGTCAGCGGCACTTTCACCCCATCATTCTGCGGAAATATATTGCCATTAGAAAAATGTGCAATACGGAGACCGGCATTCAGGTTTTTTCTCTTACCGGTAAAAATGCCTACACCCATGGCATCATAGAAAGTAAATTTTCGTCCGGTCTTTTCGTTATCAATAATTGTTTTTGAAATATAGGTAGGTCCGGCAACGGTGTACTCAAAAAACACATCCGTCTTTGGTGAACGAAAGGCCGTAAAACGCAAAACAGGATATAAGGACATGGTAAAAAATTCGTCCTCCTTCTTATTACTTTTCCAATAACCAATACCTGCTGCCCAATCCAGTGAAAATACTTTACGGGCATGAAAAATATTACGTTGATAATTTACAGAAAACCCCCGTTTTAACTGAGCCGCTCCGCCCCAGAATATGGGAATTTTTTTAGAGAGCAATGTATTGGCACCATAGCCAAGAGCATTGGTAGTATAACTTAACTGGAGAAAATGTTTGGCAAAGTAATAACCGCTTTTAATATTACTTGCCACTTTTTCTTTAGAAAGCTCTTTCAGGTGGTAATTAAATCCGGTAGAAAAAAAAGTAGTGGCTGGTTGCTTATTTTTTGCATCTGCCGGCGACCAGGTAGTGCTGAGCAGTAAATCCCATTTTCTATTTATATGATACTTCACTGCGCCGCCAAATAAACCGGTAGCATAGGTTGCATTTTTTATAACGGGTACATAATCAATTTCAAATCCTTTGCGGGTAATAATGCCAAGGCCGGCTTCGGCAAACAGGGAAAATTTTTTGGTAAGGGGCACTTGTGTTGCTACCGTAAGGCCACCGACATTCATCCATACCGATCGTTTGGATTGATCGCCATTAATATTCTTGTACAGCACCCAGCCAACAGGACGCATATAAGTGATCTGTGCCGACAAGTATTTATTGAACTGGTAGCCGAACAAAGTAATACGGGGCGCAATATGAGGAACCGATACTGACTGTACCGTAAATCCCGGCTCTAACTGAGTGGAAGAAAAGGGATAGTTGATATAACCCATACTCAGGCCAAAATATGAATTCTTTAATCCCCATGGATATTGTATTCTTTTTTCGCCGGGCTGTGCAGCAGCATAAATATTCGTCAGCATAAATAAAGCTACTGTTAGAAGAGTACGAAATATTTTCACCTGCATCATCTTCATTTGAAATTAAAGTAATTGTTTCACTTCTAATTTATCACTCATCACCAGCATACGGGTATTAAATCCTTCTTCAATTTTTCCCTGTTCTTTTAATCCTAAAACCCTTGCCGGGTAAAGGCTGCACATCCGCAATGCTTCACCCAATTCAATTTTTCCAAAGTTAACAAGGTTTTGTACTGCTTTGGCCATCGTTAATGCAGAGCCGCTTAAAATATTATCTGCCTCGTACTTATCGCCAATTAGTTGGTGCTGGTAATATCCTTCCGTTGTATCTGTAACTGCATCGGTGATAACGAATAATCTTTCCTTCATTACCTGTTTAGCAATACGCAATGCTGCATAGTCAACATGATGACCATCGGGAATAATACTTGTCATAACAGTTGAATCATCCATAGCCGCACCAACCAGACCCGGCTGCCGGTGCTGCAGAGGGCTCATGGCATTATATAAATGAGTGACAGCGGTGATGCCATTGGCAAATCCTTTTTTTGCTTCGGCATAAGTGGCGTTGCTATGTCCCGCTGAAACAATAATGTTGTGAGTCAGCATTAAATCAATCACTTCTTTGCTGCAAACCTCGGGTGCAAGGGTTATCATACGGATAACACCTTTTCCATAAATCAATAATTCTTCTGCTTCTTTTATTGTTGGCGGATGAATGAACGATTCAATATGTGCCCCTCTTTTGGCCGGGTTAATCCATGGCCCTTCAAGGTGCAATCCTAAAATGCTTTCACCCCCTTTGCCCCAGTAATTTTTTATCGCATCAACACATTTATAGAACACCTCTTTGGTATTGGTGGCCACTGTCGGCAAACAAAAAGCTGCTCCGCCCATTTCACCATATTCTTTCAATTTGTATAAAGAATCTGCTTCCGGATAAACAGACAACAGTTTTCCATAAGCACCATAAATCTGCAAGTCAATAAAAGCCGGGGCGATGAAACAATTATCAAACTGTTCTGTGTGTTGTGAAGATGATAATGATGAAACAGGAATTATTTTTTCAATTTTTCCCTGCACAACAATTATAGCATGATCGGTCAGCCAGTTTTCACCAGTAAAGATGCGGTTAGCGATATAAGTTTTTTTATCCGGCATTTTATTCGGGTAAAAATACAACCTGAAGCGGAGAAGCGGCAATTTCAAAGGAAGGGATAAACACTGCCCAATACATTTCACGCAAAGACCGCAAAGAAGCAACGACGCAAAGAATACACAGCCTATTTTTTAAATTCTCATCCTGCAATAAACCGGTAGCCTACTCCTTTAATAGTCAGAATTTCTAGTGAAGGATCATCTTTCAGGTAACTGCGGAGCTTGGTAATATATACATCTAAGTTGCGGCTGTTAAAAAAGGAATCATTTCCCCAAAGCAGGTTCAATATGTCTTTGCGATCAATAATAGCAGATCGGTTCTCGTATAATAATTTCAACAACTCACTTTCCCGGTAGGAAAGCTTCCGATCTTCTTTTCCATTATTTAATACCTGGCGGTTGAGTTGAAAAGTATATTTACCGATGGTGGCAGTGCCGCCGCTTATTTTTTGTAATCCCTCCTGTTTATTTTTTAACAGGCTTTGAATCCTGACAATCAGCTCCTCCATGCTAAAAGGTTTGCGGATATAATCATTGCCGCCGAGTGAAAATCCTTTTACCACATCTTCCGTTTGTGTTTTGGCAGTTAGAAAAATAATGGGTACTTCTTCATCCAGCTCCCTTATTTCATCTGCAATGGCAAAGCCATCTTTATTAGGCAGCATCACATCCAGCACACAGATGTCTGGCTTTGTTTTTTTAAAAACTGCTGTTGCTTTTCCCCCATCGCTTTCCATGATAACCTCAAAGTCACGGCTCTCCAAACTCTCTTTCACAATTTTGGCAAGAAAGAGTTCGTCTTCTGCATAAAAAACTTTTGTCTTGCTCATGTCTTTTTCTTTGGCAGTGTAATAATGAATTTTGTTCCGGTACCCGGCTGGCTTTCTATATAGATGGTGCCGTTGTGCTTTTGTACTACCTGTGCCACATAGCTAAGCCCCAATCCATATCCTTTTGCATTATGTGTGTCGCCGTGTGGTATGCGAAAAAATTTATCAAATACCTTATCCCTGTATTCCGGCGGGATGCCAATGCCATTATCGGTTACACTTAAAACAACGTTATCAGTACTACCCTGCAATTCAATTTTTATTGATGGCTCCTCTTTACTGTACTTAAGGGCATTGTCGAGTAAATTAAAAACCACACTCAGCAAATGTAACCGGTCGGCGGGCAAAGTCAAATCACCTTCGGAATTCACAATTATCTTTGCCTGGTTTTTTTCTGTTTGCAATTTTAACGATTCCACCACTTCATCCACCACTTCTTTCAGGTTGGTTGTTTCTAATTTCAATTCTATTTCTTTTTTTTCAAACATAGATAGTTTAAGCACTTTGTCCACCAGCAAGCTCAATCGTTGCAGCTCATTAGAAGAAATATCAAGATATTCTTTTGTCCGCTTCGGATCGTCCATTGCATTAAAATTTTTCAATGCTTCAATCGCCACACCCACTGTTGCAATTGGTGTTTTTAATTCATGAGTGATGTTGCTGATGAATTCGTTTTTTAAAGCAGCCAGTCGTTGCTGTTTCAGCAGGTTGCGGTATAGCAATACAAAAGAAAGGATTGTAATACCCAGTAAAAGAATAGAAAATAAAATTGGCTGGGTAATTTGTTTTAAGAGATAAGGAAAAATGTTTCCTGTTTGTAATTTATAGGTGACCGGATGGGCAAAGCCTACCGTTACTTCATTGGTAGCCGATTCGCCGGATAAGCTGCTGCTGTCTTTTTGTATAATTGAAAAAGGGATGCTTAATTTTTCTTCTTTTAATGTTTTGGTGTAAGCAGAATCAATTTCAGTTAATCGCAGCGAATCCTGCAATGAATCTACGCCGTACAAAAAATTATAAATATGGTTCCGTTCTCCCGGCACGGGTTGTATGTGCTGATCAAAATTCAAGGAGTCCCCATCAATATTTACATCTGTATTCTTCATAGAGATGGTGATCATCCCCTGTTTACCACCGGCATTTTCCTTTAGTGAGTCTTTTAATTTATTTCTGATAACATTGATAGTAGAAACAATTTCTTGTTTTGGTTTCATATATACATTGACCTGCTCCCCGTTATTTTCATGCATCACAATTTTCATTTTCCTTTTGCTGCTGTCTTCCCCATTCCAAACTACGCCGTCTAATTTCAGCTTTGCTACCTGCAATTCCAATATCGTTTCCCGAAAGGCCACTTCTGTTTTTATCAGTAGTGTTTTTTTCTCCCTGGCATAGTTCTGCTTCAGCCAGTATAACTGGAAGCCGGTGATGCCGAGAATGGCGACACCCATCAATGCTGTTAACCAACGGGATTTGTTCATGTAGTGTGTTTTGCCTGTATTGCCGGGAAGAAAGGAAGTCGGAAAGAAAATTTTTATTCAAACTCAATAATTACCGTCTTATCGCCTTCCCGGCATATTTTCAAGTTATTTTTGATACAGCCATAAAGCAAATGTAAACCAATAGCAGCGGTAGTTAAACCGGCTTTAACCTTTATTAACCTTATTGAAAGGTGGCTTAACTTATCTTGCACTTTCGCCTGTTTACTTTTGAGGTTAAATAAATTAATTATGAAAAAAATATTGATTGCCTGTTATGCTGTTTTATCAGTAAGCCTGGTTCATGCACAACAGAAGCAGGGTGTAGTATTGTATGAAAGAACATCGCAAGTACAAATCCGGATTGCAGATATGCCGGGCGGTATGGAAAGCCAGCTTCCAAAAACCAGGACAGATAAGTTTGAACTGACTTTTGGCAATAACCAGTCGTTATGGAAATCTGCCGAAGAAGATAATGATAACGGCACTACGGATATTGGTGGCGGCGATGGTGGTATGCAAATACGAATGGTGGTGGCCGGAAACAATGATGTGCTCTACAATAATTTTGAAACAGGAAAAAGAACAGAGAAGAGGGAGGTAATGGATAAGTCATTTATTATAGATGACAGTATCCGTTCTTTAAAATGGAAAATGACGGGTGAAACAAAAACAATACTCGGCCTTTCCTGTATGAAAGCCACCGCTACTAACATCCGCACCAGAACAATGATGAATATGGATAATGGAAAAATGGAACGAAAAGAAATACAGGACACTTCTAATATCGTGGCATGGTTTACTTCTTCTATCCCGGTATCTGCCGGACCGGCTGAATACCAGGGGCAATTGCCCGGTTTGATTTTAGAGATGGATATTAAAGATGGTACGCAACTTTTTAAAGCTATCAGCCTTTCTGAAAAGGCTGACCTCGCAATGATAAAAGAACCCGGTGGTAAAAAACATTATACGCCGGAAGAATTTAAAAAAGAAAGGGAAAAGATGATGAAAGAAATGGAACAGAACAACCAGGGTGGGCACCGGGTAATACGGATGAATTAGAAATATATTTTTAGCGATGAAGATACCCTGTTGCAACTGCAGCAGGGTTTTTTATTGCAATCACTTCAGCAACTTTTATCTTTAGGGAGTTATGCGAAAGTGAAAAGATAAATAGTCCTATGTATTCTTTGCGCCGTTGCTTCTTTGCGGTCTTTGCGTGAAATGTATTGGGCTGTTTGATAAACCACTTTTGTATTACTATAAATTTTCAAAGACCCTTATTGTATGATGCAAAAAGAATTTGCTGATACCGTAACAGCGATTGTAAAAAAAGACACCAATGTCATTGGCCTTGCAGTGGCGGGTTCGTGGATAACTGATGAAATAGATGAATACTCCGACCTTGACCTTATTCTTATCACCAAAACGAAAGTGGCTGATGATAAAGAAAAGATGATAGTATATGCAAAAAGTTTTGGCGATTTTATTTCTGGTTTCACCGGTGAACATGTTGGCGAACCAAGGGTTTTGATTTGTTTATACGATAATCCTTTACTGCATGTTGACATAAAATTTTTGACGTTACCGGAGTTTTATGACCGGGTGGAAAACCCAATTGTATTATTTGAAAAGGAAAATCAGCTTACGGCAATTATTGAATCTACAAAACCTGAATGGCCGCAGTTAGACTATCAATGGATAGAAGACCGCTTCTGGACATGGGTGCATTACATTGCCTCTAAAGCAGCAAGGGGAGAATATTTTGAATGTCTTGACGGCCTTGGCTTTATCCGTGCAAAAGTGCTGGCGCCGCTCTTGCAGATAAAAAGCAAAACAGCAGTGAGGGGTTTACGAAAAGTAGAAAAGAAACTGAACCTGCCCGATCTGGAAGATTTAAAAATTACTGTGGCAGGATACAGCCGGGCTTCTGTTATTAAAGCATTAGAAAATACAGTGGGAGTTTACAAAATGCTGAGAAGGAAATTGTTTACCGACAAGATAGTGTTGCAGACCAGGGCGGAAAAGAGAAGTTTGGAGTATTTAAAGAAGGTTAAGGGGAGCTAAAGGTTTCTTGGTGGCTGGGGTAGTTTCCTGTTGAAAATTAATTAAATTTAATGCCAAGGGTAGCAGCAACAGAACTGTTAGCCGCCATTTTTTAGCGACAGTCGTCGGTTTCAACAGCTTTCTAACACAGTGTCCCGGCAGAGAGTATTTTTACTTAAATTTACAACATATCATAACTTGACAATGGAGGTATTTGGCATTGATAATCACAAAATCATTCACGGCGATGCTTTAGAAGCATTACGGACACAGGTAGCAGACAACTCTGTTGACCTTATTTTCGCCGACCCCCCATATAATATTGGGAAAAACTTCAACGGGCATATAGAAAAATGGAAAACAGAAGAAGCTTATTTGGACTGGTGCTATCAATGGCTTGACTTATGTATCCAAAAGCTAAAACCTAATGGCAGTTTTTATGTAATGACTGCGACACAGTTCATGCCTTATTTTGACATTTACCTTCGTAAAAAATTAGATATTTTATCACGGGTAGTCTGGTCTTATGACAGTTCAGGTGTTCAAGCAAAAAAATATTTCGGCTCAATGTATGAGCCAATTCTTTTTTGCGTAAAAGATAAAGACAACTATACTTTTAATGCAACCGAAATTTTAGTTGAAGCAAAGACTGGCTCTAAAAGAAAATTAATTGACTACCGTAAAGCTGTTCCCACAGTGTATAATACAGAAAAAGTTCCAGGTAATGTTTGGGAGTTTGCAAGAGTTAGATACAGAATGGATGAATACGAAAATCACCCAACTCAAAAACCTATTGCTTTACTTGAACGAATAATTAAAGCAAGTTCAAATAAAGGAGACGTAGTGATGGATCCATTCTCCGGGACATTCACAACTTGTTATGTTGCGAAAGAACTTGAAAGAAGCTCTATTGGAATTGAATTGCAGGATGAATATGTAAAAATTGGCTTACGCAGATTGCAATTAGCAAACGAATACAAAGGCGAAAAACTTCAAAAAGAAATCCGCACTTTTGAGAGTGATAAAATTGCTACTATTCATAACTTAAAACTATTTGAAGAGCCTAATGCAACATACATTCACAGCAAACATTAAATCCGTCCTACAAAAGCATTTTGGCAAAGATGCGGATGAAGTATTTGATAAAAGCCAGTTAATTCAATACATAAATCTTAAAACCCGTTCAGCAAACAAAGGTTCAAAAGCCCGTTCAAGTTTCGCTAACCTTTATGCAATCTATGTAATCATTGAAGATTATATTGAAAAGGGATTTGCCAAGGGTGGCAAATATTCAAAATATGACGGTGCAATATTCAGCCATCTATTCAAAAGACAAAGAGAACTTCCTTTTGGCGGAAGTTTACAAAATCATGCCTTCAATAACAGGATGAATTCAGAGTTTCAAAAATATTTTCCTAACACTGAATTTATTCCAATACTTAGAAATCTTGAAACAAATCGTTATTGGATTAACGAAAATTTACTAAAAGCAAAAGTTGGTAAAAAAACTTTCAACCTTGCCCCGGCAATAATTGAAATCATTGACGAGTATGTAAAAACAAAGCAAGATGCTTTTCAAAGATTCATTAAGGCATGTGAAGAACTTCAAAAGATTGAAGGCAAGAAACCTACTAAAGTAATTGCATTTATAACCGGACTACTTGCCCCAAATGTTGATGCAAGACTATTTGAAATTGTAAGCTATTCAATTCTCAAGTTTTATTATCACGACCAAACTATTATTTGGGGCTTTGACATGGACAGCCTCAACAAAGAAAACTTAAAACTATACAAGACAGGAAGAACAAATGCCAATGACGGCGGCATTGACTTTGTTATGCGTCCATTGGGACGGTTCTTTCAAGTAACAGAAACTCTTGACTTCAAAAGTATTTCCTTGACATAGATAAGATTCAGAAATACCCAATAACATTTGTAATAAAATCAGACGAGAAAACCAAAGATATATTAACAAAAATCAGAGCTAACGCAACCAAAACATATTTGGTAGACGCAATAGTTAACAAGTACATGGGTTGCATTGAGGAAGTGATAAATATTCCGACACTGAATGAAAGATTTAAAGAAGCAATAAAAATGGGCTACCTCAATAACATACTTGACGAGGTTATAACACAAAGCAAAGTGGAGTTCAATTATACAAACACGGAAGAAATTGATGACGAGGAATAAAGCGTAGTAATAACTTACACAAACATTATGCGAACAATTATCCTGGCAATAGCATGTATTTTTTCTCTGACCAATATTTTCGGACAAGCAGAAAGTGTGAAACTCAAAATCTCACATCTGACAGGGGATTTTTATGTTTATACAACTTATAATACCTACCAGGAAAGCCAGGTGCCGGCAAATGGGATGTATCTTCTTACTAACAACGGTGTTGTTATGTTTGATACTCCCTGGGACACAACACAATTTCAACCATTGCTCGACAGTATAAAATTAAAGCACAACAAAAAGGTGGTGCTGTGTTTTGCAACGCATTGGCATAGCGACAAAACTGCCGGACTTGAATATTACCGGCAACAGGGAATTAAAACCTACACTACTACCCTTACCGATGAATTAAGTAAAAAGAATAATAAGAAAAGGGCTGAATTTTTAATGGCAAATGATACTGTATTCAATGTTGGGCAATACTCTTTTGAAACTTATTACCCCGGGCAAGGACATACCACAGACAATATTGTAATCTGGTTTAAAAAAGAAAAAATTCTCTACGGTGGTTGCTTAATAAAAGGTGCCGATGATGACAATTTGGGCTATACTGACGATGGAAATATAACAGCCTACGCATCTACTTTGAAAAAAGTTCAGAAAAAATGCCGGAAGCCAAAATTTATTATCATAGCACATAGTGATTGGAAAAATCTAAATTCATTGAAGCATTCTTTACTGATGGCAAAAGAACTTAAAAAGAAAAACAACCTCTAACATGGCCTTCAGCAAGCGGAGCTGATGCCTGCCTGAAATTTTTTATTGCCGTTGCTGCTTGGGCATATATTCATCCATATACTTGCTGTAGGTCTTGTTCCAGTCGTTGAGTGCAGCGGTTCCCTGTTTGTTTAATTCATTCATTACGTTATTAAA
>JAYVKT010000144.1:0-2618 GCA_043768195.1 Chitinophagaceae bacterium
GTGCAAGCCTTGGTTCAAACTTAAAAAATACCCAGGCCGTCCAGAAATAAAATATCATGCTGGACAAGTATGGGCCTATCCTGTCTTGCTGGGTTTTTAAAAAAATCGATTTAATAAAACCCAATCCTTTCATTAATAAAACCGAAAACGCAGGAAAAAAAACACTGTTCAATATTGTGGTAAATAATATTTTATATTTTTCATAGAGGCTGAAGCCTGAAAAATAAGAAGGATGTACAAAAACCAAAAAAGCTACTATATACAAAGGGATAAATAACGGGTGAAAAATATAAGAAAAAAAATGTGCAAATATTCTTATTACAATTGGCTGACTCACTCTTTCTGATGATTGTGGTGCATCAGTTATTGACCATTGACTATTAACCATCGACTATTAAGTTTATAATTCTTTTCTTAAACGGGCAACCGGGATATTCAGCTGCTCCCTGTACTTTGCAACGGTACGCCGGGCAATATTGTATCCTTTTTCCTGTAGCAACTCTGTAAGGCGTTCATCACTTAGCGGATGCTTTTTACTTTCTGCCTCTATCAAATCGCTCAGTATCTTTTTTACTTCTCTTGTACTTACCTCCTCGCCACTGTCGGTTTGTAAACTTTCGCTAAAGAAAAATTTAAGCCGGTAGGTGCCAAACTCTGTTTGTACAAATTTACTGTTAGCTACACGGCTTACTGTTGATATATCAAGATTAGTAGCTTCTGCAATATATTTTAATATCATCGGACGCAGCTCTGTTTCATCGCCGGTAATAAAAAACTCCCGTTGATAATTCATTATAGCCTCCATGGTATTCAATAAAGTATTTTGCCGTTGTTTTATAGCATCAATAAACCATTTAGCCGCATCAATTTTTTGTTTTATAAAAAGTACAGCTTCTTTCTGCCGTTTATCTTTTTTAGTGCCGCGGTCGTAATCTTTAAGCATATCTCTGTATCCTTCGCTAATGCGCAGGTCAGGGGCATTTTTACTGTTCAACGAAAGTTCCAGTTTTCCGTTATTGTTTACAATAAAAAAATCCGGCACAACATAGTTTTCTCCTTTGTTGGTATCGCCAACACTTCCGGCAGGTTTAGGGTTAAGTTTTATTATCTGGTTAATTACTGCTTTCAGTTGCTCATCATTTAACCCTAATCCACGTTGTATTTTCTCGTAATGTTTTTTGGTAAACTCTTCAAAGTATTTCTCCAGCACTTTCATCGCCATTTCCACATGTTTACCCTCATCCAGTTTTCTTTCCAGTTGCAAAAGCAAACACTCCTGCAGGTTACGGGCACAAATGCCCGGCGGGTCAAACTGTTGTATTTGTAATACTAATTGTCCTATTTCTTCTTCGGAGGTAATAATATTCTGCCTAAAAGCCAAATCATCAACAATTGCAGCAATTTCCCTGCGTAAATAGCCATCATCATCAAGGTTACCTATAATTTGCTCGGCAATTTTTTGCCGGTGTTCATTTAAGCTCAGCTGGCCAAGCTGCTCAAGCATCAGTTCATTAAATCCTGTTTCCACCTTATGCGGAATAACCCTTCCATCGTCAATTTCGGGGTAATTTTCGTCCCTTAATTTATAGTCTCCTATTTCATCATCACCGTCATTTACGTATTCACTAATGTCGATATTATCATATTCATCCGCAGTTCCTTCGGTTTCAAAATCATCGGCTGTATCATCCTTAAATTCATCGTTAGCTTCGTCATATTCATCCTGGTGGTCATCTTCCTGTTGTTCCAGCGCCGGATTTTCTTCCATTTCCTCTTTTATCCGTTCTTCTAAAATAGCAGTAGGCACCTGCAGCAGTTTCATTAACTGTATTTGCTGTGGTGATAACTTTTGAAGCTGTTTTTGATATAATCCCTGACTTAAAGCCATATTATCCAATCTGCCGGTTGGCAGATTAATCTAGTTTAGTTATTAAAAAATGGGTTCCGTTCATTTATTTTAAACTGAGTTCTATTAAGGTCAAAACTTTAGCTCCTCAATAATCGTATCTGTTTATTTAAAGTGTAAATTTACTCACAATCTACATGTATAATGAACGAAAAAGTTAAAATTTTATTTTTTTGCATGATTTTTGTGGGGGGAAGCGCTTTTGCCCAAAAAGCCGCCCCTTTTCTCTCCTTTAATAAAGCATATTTTGTTACGCTTAAAAAACAAAATAGCAGTTGGGTAAAACATGCTGCAGCAATAAAAACCACAACAACTCCTGTCTTTTTAATAAATCAACCCGGGTCTTATTCTATTATAAGCTCAAATTTTTATACCCAAAACTTTGGTTTTTTTTGTAAAAAAGAATTGCAGATAGAGAAAGCTATAAAACTTCCTTTAAAATTCAGGTTGGGTAGTGTACAACAGTGTGATTGGATGGAGGGGAAGCCGAATGCGGTAAAGTGGTAAAATAAAAACCATCATGTTTTTTACACAAGTTCATGTTATATGCTGGACCTGATACAGCTAATTTTTTACCTCCCAAAAATAAATCTTTGTAATTGCTGCTGGATAACCATTTAAGTGTCCTTGATCTGAAGTGTCGACCATGCCTTTAATTCTTATATGCTTTCCAGACATTTCATCAAATCCTTGCTGAAAAGGGAGTTTAGTA
>JAYVKT010000145.1:0-5007 GCA_043768195.1 Chitinophagaceae bacterium
AGAAAGTTATACTTAAAAAAAATACTTCCCTATCTCTTAATGTTTCGGAACCCTTTTATTGTTATGTAGAATTAATGATTGGAGATAGTGTAGTAGCAAGTACAAATGGATTTATTGTTACTAACACTACAATAAACATACTTTTTGATAACACAAAAAAAAATGGAAACGTTATAGGAGGTGAAAATACTTATTATGACAAGCATAGAACTCTTTTATTTGACTTACCCTCTAAAATTGCAAATCATTCTGGTTTTAACTGTGCTTTATTAAAATCTGACTATAGAATAAATACACCCGACATACGACTACAATATTATCTTCGGGAATATGAGAATAATATCCTTGACGAAGTAAAGAAGAACAGTACTTATTATACAATTCTGCAAGGCTTGATAAATGTTAAAGAATGTTTATCACTGGAGACTTTAGAAAAATGTTTAGCCTCTCTGACCGATACCCTAAAGAAGACAAAAATTGGTAAAGAGTTTGCAACTTATATTAAGAATTCAAAAAACTTGCTCCCTGGCCAACAAGTACCTACATTTTTTGTAAAAGATTTTAAAGAAATTGAATATAAATCTGATACCCTACACTCTAACACAAAATATACAATAATCGACTTTTGGGCAAGTTGGTGTACACCATGCCGTGTACAAATGAAGGAGTTGAAAAAAATATACTCTTCACTTGATACTTCTAAAGTTCAAATTATTTCTATAAGCATTGATACAGACAAAGAAAATTGGCTAAAGGCCTGCAAAGAAGAGGATATATTATGGAAAAGCTATTATGATTCAGGTGGGTGGTATGGAGAAGTCTCTAAAAAATTTAACCTAACTTATATCCCACAAAACAGAATAATTGGTTTGTCAGGTAAAATTGTAGCCTTTGACTTAGGGATGGAAGAATTGCATTCTTTTTTAGAGGGCAAAAATCTTTTGAACAATTAGGCAAATTAAACCACATCAACTATCCTTTCAAAATCGCATTTCCCACCCCACAATCCAAACACCTCTTCTTCCCGCAATACTCATTCTTCAGCTCAATCAACGCCTGAGAATCAAAAGCATTTTTATTTTCAATTCCTAATTGCCGAAATCCTTTGGTAATACTATTACTTTCAGCCGTCGTTTGCTCCAGCCATTTCAATGCTTTTTCTTTGTAGTTATTTTCATCATAATAATTACCGTAAGCAAATAATACCGGGGCTACAGTGTTGATGATAAGGTTGTCAATCATTGCCGCACCAAGGGTTTTCTTTTTAAAAGAAGATGTCTCATCAAACTGGTAATGGTAATGCCAGTAATCGTTTGCTGTGGCATCAAACCATTTCACCACATCCTTTACAGAAGTAGTTTCTTTTATTTTGGAAAATAAATGAGCCGATTCTGTAATCAGCATGGCTAATTGTGCCAGCCGGATAGTGGGAAAATTTCCCGGCCTCATCCGTAAGAAATGAATGGGATGGTGTATTTGCTTTAGTTTATATTTCTCTTTCAGGAATTTATACTCCCGTTGTAATAACTGTGGGTAATCATCAGCGAACTTCCCCTCCAGCAAACCAGCCTGCCCCAGCAACAATGCTTCTAACTGGTGTATCTGGCTTTTATGTTTGGCCAATACATTTACCGGAATTGATTTTGCAATGGCTTCAAACGCATCAGCATTTACTTTCATACCAAAGTTGCGGGCCAGCAACCACCAGAATGTTTCTTCCCAATGATAATTATTTTGTTGCAGATATGTTTCAACGATTTTACATTTTCGCAGCAGTCTTTCCACCAGCAACCTGTCTTTCCAGCTTTTCCAGGTTATATCTCTGACGGTGTTGATATTTTTCTCACAGGGGATAAAAGAATTAGCATTCATTAACTCTTTATACCGTTGTAATAATATTTTTGAAACTCTGCCTTTTAATTCAAGTATTGGCACATCACTTTTCAGTACTGAGCCTGGCGAAGTATCATCTTCCCACACCACATGCAGGATGACATTGTCGTAATTCTTATCGCTTTGATGTTTATGTTTATTCCAGTCAGATGTTTTGATATGAAGTTCAACAGAGCCTGCCCAGGTGGTTTTGCCAATCTTGATTTTTGCGTCGGAAAAATCAGGCCCCTGATTAGTATTGTATTGCCCGGCAAAAAGAACCTGAACAGTTTCACCTGTTGTTGTAACAAGTTCTCCTTTGCTGAAGTATTGAAATTGCCAGATGAATTGCAGCAGACGTTCGGTCATATTATACCGTTTGAAGTTTGATAGTTTGAGGTTTGAAGTTATCGTGAAAATGTATACTCTCCGCCAGCTTTCAGTATATTTTTACAGTAAGCAACTTCAAACTTTGAACCTCAAACTTCAAACTTGCTTAATTCCCTCACCACCCTGCTTACCGGCAACCCCATCACATTATAAAAGTCTCCGTTAATAGATTTGATACCCACCACTCCTATCCATTCCTGTATAGCATAAGCACCGGCTTTGTCGTAAGGTTTGTATTTATCAACGTAGAATTCAATTTCTTTTACGGTGATGTTATGAAACTCAACTTCTGTTATATCTGCAAAGGCAATTTCTGTAGAGCCTTTTCTTAACACTACACCGGTTATTACTTTATGTTTCTCTCCTGACAATGCCAATAAAATGCTTACAGCATCTTCCCGGTGCACCGGTTTGCCGATAATATTATCACCCAATACCACAATGGTGTCAGCAGCTAAAATTATTTCGTCTGCACTTCTTAGTTCCTGTACAGCTATCGCTTTGTTCCGGGCAATATAAACTGCTACTTCATCAGGTTCTAATCCCGGAGGAAAACGTTCATCCGTTTCTTTTACCACAATTTCAAAAGGCACTTCGGCCCATTCCAATAATTGTTTGCGGCGGGGAGATTGCGAAGCAAGTATTATTTTGTTCATAGATAATAATAGAAAAAGGCCATAGATAAAATACCAGTAAGCATAACTAATTTCATCATCGTACTCAACTTATGAAAATCCTTAGTGGTTACACTTTTTCTCAACTTAACTAAAATAATAATTAGCGGAAAAATAATGGCCGGTACACTGTAAGCAACGGCCAGCCACCATTTAAACTGTAACACATAGACCTGTAAAATAACCAGCACTGCAATTAATACCACCAGCCAGACTGCTGTATAAACTTTTGTTGCATTCACTCCCCACACAATCGGCATGGTACGGCAGCCGTATTTAGAATCGCCGGGCATATCTTCCATATCTTTTATTGCCTCCCGGATAAGCGAAACGATAAAAGCAAATCCGGCATATAAAATCGTAAGCCGGAAAAATTTTGTGTGGTTAGTGTCTCCTGCGCCAAAAGCATCTGCCAAATCTACTTTTGAAAAGAAAATGATAAGGATTGTCCAGGCTGTCAACAAGGAGATAACAATATTCCCCGTTAATAAACTCTTTTTAAAATTAGTAGAATAAAACCAAAGCAACGCTACGCAAAGAACATTCGCCAATATCAAATACCATTTTTGTGCGAAAGGCACCGCCAGCACTGTCAATATAATACCACTTGCACTCAACATAAAATGCCAGGCAATGGCCCAACGGCGGCTGATTACTTTATCCACTACCATTTTTTCCGGCTTGTTTACCTCATCAATATTAATATCAAAATAATCGTTGATGATATAACCGGCAGCAGCAATAAGTAATGAAGCAAGCACTAACAGTATAAAGCGAACCAGGTCTTCTGGTGGTATGCTGCCTTTATAAAGAGTGTAGTAAATGCAAAACTGGAAAAGCACTTGTGTGAGTGCCATAAAAAAGAGATTGGGCAGTCGCACCATCTTCAAAAAGGCTGCAATCAATCTCATGGATAAAATTTGACGAAAGATACAATACAAGTACGAAACAGGAAGTACGAAGTACAAAAAGCCAAGCTCAAATAGAAGTACAAACGAAGAGGGTAAAGAAGTGTCGTACTTCTTCCTTTGTACTTCGAACTTACTTCGAAGCTACATCATCCCGGTAATTCCAATGGTCATTCAACTTCAACACTTTTTCAATCACATCCCTTACACAGGCATCACCGCCTTTTAAAGGAGAAATATATTTGACAACTTCTTTTACTTCATTCACCGCATCAGCCGGGCAGCAAGGTAAACCAACAATTGTCATTGCTGGCATATCTGGTAAATCATCTGCCATAAATAACAACTGCTCTTTTAATAATTTGTTTTTGAGAACATAATCAGCAACAAATGCTTTTTTATCTGCTACCGACATGTGTACATCATGGATGCCTAATTTTTCTAAGCGGTTTGCTACTTGTGGCGAATTGCCTCCGGACACTATCAGCACCCGATAACCATTCTTCACCGCCATTTGCAAAGCAAATCCATCTTTAATATTCATTCTTCTTGCCTGCAAACCATTATCCAATACCAGCACCGTGCCGTCTGTCAGCACACCATCCACATCAAAGATGAAAGTAGTGATTGGTTTAAAAAGTTCGAGAACATTCATATGTGCAGATTTGATGATATGCAAATATGCAAATTAAGAGATTGAAATATTTGCACATCTGCACATTTATTCACTTGCATATCTATTTCTGACTATCCCTCCATTCATACACCCAGGCACTCTGAATCATTTCCAAATGGCCTTCGGTGCTTTGCTCCCTGGTGCCGGTAAAGCCGGGTATTTGTAATATCCATTCTAATAAATCCGTAAAACGGATACGGTAGATTTTTCCTTCATTAAATTCATCACCAAAACGTTCATACAGTTTCAATGCAATGTCTTCATGATCGGCCCAGCTTATCGGTGGTTCAAAATGACTCATAAAACTTAATGTGTTGATGTGCTGATATGCAGATGTGCTAATTGGTACCCTGTATTTCATTAGCAAATTAGCATATTGGCTAATTTTCAAATTAATTTATTCTCCTAAAAATTGTGTCTGGTCGGGCAGGGTTACTTCTATTAACCCACTCCCATCATTCAACAGACATTGGCAACCTAATCTGGA
>JAYVKT010000146.1:0-10505 GCA_043768195.1 Chitinophagaceae bacterium
GTTGATTAAATCAATCGAACTTTCTGTCACCGGGTTACCTTCTCCATGATGGCACACATTATTTCCATGCAGCAGTTCATGCGCCACTACGGCCGCCAGTTTATCAGCATAACTTATTTTGTCTTTGTCAGCTACACCTTTATTAACTCTGTCCACCACTGATTTTATTTTGCCTGTATAAACCCTGATTTGCTCTTCAAAATTTGGTATAGTAGGGTGCCCTGTGGTTGAGTAAGCAATACCAAGCAACGAAGAGTGGGTTCCTTTATCAATCAGGTGCAGCCCCCGTTGCTCAAAGGCAAGATGGGTGGTTGGATTGAAATTGAAATTAATATACCGTTTATCATCGCCATTATACTGCGGTTCAGATATCTCATGCACATCCAGTTCAGAAACATCCTGATATAATGTAACAGGCAGATTGCCTTCGTTCCTGATAAAGATATCTTTTACATCGTAATTTGTTCTTTGATGAATAATACCAGCTTTAGTTAATACTTTAAATCCACGATATTCTTCATAGGTGGTAATACCATCACCTTTAAATGTGTCTCCTGTCGGATCACCGTCTTCATCTAATTTGTTGTTAGCAGGATCAATCATTACTGCATTACCAAAAGCAGTCCATCCGACATCTGCTATTCGGTTTTCATCAATATCATATGGAATAGTAACCCGGTTGTCAGCATACTCTGTCTTTTTAGGCCGCCCTTGCGGATGCACCACATCAGTTCTCTTTACCGGCACGGAAATATAAACTGGCTTTCCTTCCAAACTTGTTTTTTTATTTACATTAGCAAAACTTCGAAGAAACCCATAAGCTCCAAAATCTCTTGAATGAACTGTAATAGAATAGCTTTTTTCAGCTTGTGCTGTTCTTGCCTGTTGATATATTTCTTTGGCAGTGCATTTGCCAGTACCTTTTATATCATCAAAAGCTTCGTGACCTGCTTCATTTTTCAGTTGCAAATCCCGGCATTGATCAGCGTCTTTTAAAACAGGTGTGTTCAGACAAATTCCTTTTTCCTCGCTTACTTTTACCAATTCAAAATAATGGATGCGGCACATATGGGCTAATGCAGGCTTCCAATCGCCATCTTTGTATATTAATTCCGATTTCAATTCAAGGCTGTTATCTTCTTCTGGTAGCCAGGTTAATTCCGGATGGCTGATCTTTACTCCGGGTTGGTAAATTTTTAAGGTGAAGATTTCGGAATATTTATCAGGGTCTTTCCGTTCACCACCGGGATTCATCACCTTCAATTTTATTTTTACTTCAATTACATTTTTTCCTGCCGACATCTCTATGGGAGCTTGATAGATAACATACTGTCCGTTTTTGTCAAGAATAAACTGCCCTCCCCCGGAAAGGATAGTCCATTCCCAAATAATATTATCCGGATACGTTTTGCCTCCTCCCGAAGAACTGCAATTTTTCGAGACACAATTAAAGCCAATAGGATCCGGGTCTGATTGATCCTGTGTTTTTAAAATAATCCATTGCCCAAGCACCATTTTATCTGCATCCGCTACTCCTGGCAATATTATTACCGGCACAGCAAGATTGTCACCCGGCTTCCAGGTGGGCCCTACCAACTTGCAAGTACCTTCCGTTACATGAAGTGCCGGCGCTGCAGGTTTATCTGCAGCACCCCCTGATACTTCAACTGTATATTTATCAGGCAATGATTTTTTTCTGACAGTTTTTATGGTTATTATTTTTATAACAGTTGCGTCGGTTACCGGCGAGCCGTCATCAATTATTGATAACTCAATTGTTGTTGTCAAAGTTGTATCGGCCCTCTTTACAGGTAATGGCACATATGGCGGCTGAAAAATAACATGTTCCCCCTTATCACTTTTTTCATCCTCCGAACCACAGCCCAGTTTTACAAACTTGCCTTCACCGGCAGTGATTTTCCACTCAAACCTTACTTTACCGGCCACCGCAATTGTTTTTTCGCTTTTCGAATCAGGACATGGTGGTGGTGGGTTACAGATAAACTTCACCAAATCGACATCAGAACCCACGGCCTCCAGTGCTATAAATTCATCACGGAAAATAGTACTGGTACTGCCTGAACCTGTTTGCTTGTTCTTTAATCCACCCACCATAGCAGGGTTTGCATTCTCCTTTACATCTGGTATGCAAACTTGCGGATATCTATCCGGAGGAACAGTGTCAGTAGTTGGAATGCTGTCAATAGTTGGAATCTCAGGTATCTCAGGTTTCGTTGGAGGAATTTTAGGTACTTCTGTTTTCCCGGACTGATCGGCGCAAGTGGTAACTGTACAAGCTGTGCCGTCGATACAGGTTGTCGTCACTGTTACACAAACAATATAGCTTCCATTATTTTTCGGCCTTACATTCACAGTGGCTCCATCCGTTTTTCCAGTGAGTTCTACATTGTCCTGACCCGATTTAACAACCCATTTATATGTAGTGGACATTATCGTACATGCACAAAATGTATTGATGCCAATTCCATAAACACCTGTACATGCCGGGTTTGCTATGGCTGTAAAATTGTTACCCGTTTTTGAAACGGTGGCTGTCACGCCACAATTACATGATCTGCTGGTATAGCCGGGGGGCAAATCCTTAGCCTGAGTAGGTGTGGCTCCCGGCTCAGGAAGATCTAGATTAATGTTTACCACAAAATTTCCTGTTGTATTGCTGACCGCCGGGCAATGCACTGAAAATATTCCTCTTGCACTGTCGGCAGGTGGCCATATTGGTATTATCTGCAAGTTGCCATTGGTCATAGTAACTACACCGGGTGTCATGTTCGTAATAGTAAGCGTTGCTTTATCCGGTAAGTTTTGTAATCCTGTTACCTTCACATCAATAAAAGTATTTTCCCCTTTTCTTAAATTCAGTTTACCGGTTGTTACCTGCATATCCACTCCGGAAATTTGACGGGAACATTTTGATTCGCCGTTTTCATTTACCTGCATTGTCTTTTGACCCTGCCCGTTCTCAGGATATTGCACCTGGCATTGCCGGGGAGATTCAGCAAGTAGCTGCATCGGTTGGTTATTCAGCAAACATTGGGTATTAGCCATATCACCATCAAAGTTGCCGTTAATTTTTACGGAGGCCGCTGTAAGTGCATGAGAAGGTATGGCACAGCCGGATGATGCCGGCATACTATTTTCAATCGGCCTTAATTGGATTTTTAATTGATGCGCCTTCATTCCGCTTGCAGTTAATAACTCAAGTGGTGCAGCAAGCTCCCTGTCTGAATTCACCAGCCATTTGAACGGCGACGGCTTATCAGTAATGGGATATTTATTACCAGCAATACTAACACGGTATTTAGCAAGCTCTGTGAGATTTTTTTCAATTTGTCTCGTATTACTTCCGTTGGGTTCAGCAGTAACTGTTCCTGAAACAATATCTCCCGGTCGGATATCATCCGGCAGGTAAATTTTTACATTGCCGTATTGTGTGGGAAAAACAGCGGTGGTTAATCCTTTCTGCGAAGAAATGGTTTGCGCCCAGATTATTGATGCGGGTACCAGCAGGAATAAAGAGAGCAGTGCCGAGAAAAGAGGTAGCTTTCTCATAACAGTGCTTTGTATAAATGTAAACAGGTTTAACGATTCACAGAAATATTTTTTTTAATATGATATAAAGAAGGTTAAAACCCTGTTCACTCCTTACAGTCCCGCAATAAATATTTAGCCATCTTCTAAAACCAGCTCCACTCAGATGAGTTGGTTGATACAATCTTAACATTTTATAAATGATGTTTTGTGCAAGTTGCACGGGGTTTGCATCGTTACTAACAGGTGTGAAAAACAATGATTTCCACCGTCATTAACAGAAAACTACCTTTGTATGAACAACAATTATGTAATGGCCGAAACACTCGAAGCAAAACAACGTTCCCAGGCATGGATGATTACTGCCGGTTTCACCGGTTTTATGATTTTACTGCTGATTCTGTTGAAATGGCCTTTACCCAAGTTTGAACCCATTGTGCAGGAAACGGGGATTGATGTTGAAATAACCCTTCCGCCCGAGCCACCCGAACTTCCGCAATCTTCCAATGAAGAAAGTGGTGGTGGTGGTGGTAACCCAGTTCAGGCAGCAGGCTCACCGGGAGTTGCAGCATATACACCTCCTACTACTTCAAAAGAAGTGGATGAAGAAGAAGATAAAGAAAGCCCTGAAGTGACAACGCCAAAGGCTGTAAATGTAAAAGCCCCAAAAATTAATGAGACATCTGTTGCAAAAGCAGAACCAAAACCTGTAGTAGTAACCCCTGCACCAAAAGTTCCTAAAGCAGTGCTGGGTAAAACAACTACTGGTAATGGAAGGGGTGGTGGTGCAGCAGAAGATTATGATAGAGCCGGGGGCAGAGGCAATGGCACTGGTGTAGGAAATGGTAATGGAACAGGTGGTGGAAGTGGCAATGGTGATGGTGGTGGAAACGGTACCGGTTCTGGTACAGGCAGCGGCCCTAAGGTAACAAGAGGTGATAGAAAGATTGTACGTTATTATTCGTTTGAAGGCGATCTTGATAAAGCAGTTGTATATGCCAATATCACTGTGTCACCTGATGGCATGGGTAAGTTTGTAAGTATTGCAAAGGGCTCCTCTAACAGCAATGCAGCCTACAAACAAGCTATTATGCAATACCTGCAAAATATCAAGTTTGATAAAGCAGACCATGAGTCAATGCTTACAGTACAGTTTAATTTCAGGGTGAACTAATAAAATATTTTTTCGTTTGCAATGCCACGGTTTCAAACCGTGGCATCTCTTTTTATACATTTGCCCAACATGACGTACCAGCAAACCCTTGATTATTTGTTTACCCGCCTGCCAATGTTCAGCCGCATTGGCGCTGCTGCCTACAAGGCAGATCTCAGCAATACACTCAGGCTATGTGATTCGTTGGATAACCCGCAAAAAAAAATTAAGACCATTCATATTGCTGGTACTAATGGCAAAGGCTCTGTCAGTCACATGCTGGCTTCTGTTTTACAAACTGCAGGGTTGAAAACCGGGCTTTACACCTCCCCTCACCTTAAAGATTTCAGGGAACGTATTAAAATAAACGGTGAAATGGTAAGCGAAGATTTTGTAATCAGCTTTACCGAAAATATTACCCCTTTAATTGAAGAGATAGAACCAAGTTTTTTTGAAATTACGGTTGCAATGGCTTTTGAATACTTTAAGCAACAGCAGGTTGATGTTGCAATCATTGAAACCGGATTGGGCGGAAGATTAGACAGCACCAACATTATTACACCTGAGCTATGCGTTATTACCAACATAGGCTGGGATCATATGAACCTGCTTGGCGATAGTTTAGAAAAAATTGCCTTTGAAAAAGCTGGTATTATTAAAAAGGGCATCCCTGTTGTGATTGGAGAAGTAATGCCTGAAACACAATCTGTATTTGAACAAACAGCTAAAGAAAAAAATGCACCTTTATCCATTGCATCAAAAAAAAGGCAGGTGGTGGACTGGAGCTGGGAGAAAAATGAACTTATAGTTGAAGTTGCTGAAGAACATAGTGCCGATCACAAATTCTATCATCTTGACCTGCCCGGGATTTATCAAACAAAAAATCTGTTAACCGTACTGGAAGCCTGTTCACAATTAAAGCAACAAGGCTGGTTGATCGATGATAAAATAATTCACACCGGATTAAAAAATACAAAAAGGCTAACTGGTCTGCATGGCCGTTGGGAAGTAATTCATACCTCCCCGCAATTAGTTGTTGATGTAGCACATAACCAGGAAGGCATAAAGCAATTGGTGCAGCAGATTGAAATGACGGAACACAATGAACTCCATATTATTTTAGGAATGGTAAAAGATAAGGATGCAGATAATGTACTCCGGCTTTTACCAAAGAATGCCCGTTACTATTTTACCAAAGCACAAATACCCCGTGCATTACCAGAAGACGAATTAGCATTTAAAGCAGAACGAATTGGCCTGACAGGCGAATCGTTTAGCAATATTGATTTTGCATTAATCAGTGCTGCACAGGAGGCGCATAAAAAAGACCTGATTATTGTTTGTGGCAGTGTATTTCTTGTTGGTGAGGTTTCGTTGGCTGCCGTTAACGAAATATGGGGTAAAGAAAAAGCTACTGCGTTAGATTATTTCTGGTATTATATAGCTGGTGCTCAGTAAGAAAGTTCTCCCAATTTTTCCAGTGCATACATGATGCAGCTTACATGCATGGCCTGCACAATCTTATTCTCCCGGAGTAATTGTTTTAATTCATCAATGGTAAGCAGCAGCACTTCTATTTCTTCATTTTCATCTAATGCCTGTTCAGCTATTTTTTTACCTCCCCTTGCCAGGAACATGTGCAGCAGGTTAGTATTTGTGGAAGGGTTAGGTGAAATCCGGCCCAGGTAATCATAAGAAGAAAATGAATAACCCGTTTCCTCCAGCAATTCCCTTGCAATAGCTTGCTGAAAATCTTTATCGGTAGCATCCACACAACCGCCGGGTATTTCAATAATCGTTTCTCCCAACGCATGGCGATACTGACGCACCAGTATTACCTTTCCATCCTCTGTTAAAGAGACTGCACCTACCCAGGTTGGAAATTCATAAACATAATAAGGGTAAACAATTTTGCCAGAAGGGGTTTCACATTTTTCTTTACGAACCTTAAACCAGTTGTCGTTAAATAAATATTCTGAAGAGAGGGTTTTCCAATTCATTAAAATAAGTTCATTGTTAATAGTTCATGGTTGATTGTATGAGTTCATGGTTCATTGTATGCCCATGAGCTATATGCCATGAACTATGAACGAGAATTACCAGCTTTTTTGCTCCCTAAGACTTGTAATATGCGCCACATGATGCTTGCCATGCCAGGCATACATACCCAGCAAATACCAGAGCCGCATCGTTTTTTTACTGCCCGGATGAAAGACGGTTCTGTTATTCCATTCCTCATCTTTTATATACTTCAATGCCTCATGCCAACGGGTGTGCAAAGCATGCAATAATGTAATTGAAATATTTACAGGCAATTTCTCTACATCATGCAGCTTGGCCCATTCATTCTCATCATAAGGTTTTATAGTCGGGTTGTCTTCTGTTAGTCCAACTTTAAACCTTATATAGGCATTCATGTGGCTGTCCGCAACATGATGCACCAACTGGTGTACTGTCCATCCGCCATCCCGGTAAGGCGTTTGCAATTGTACTTCATCCAGATTGAGTATGGCATTCTCAATCTGCAAAGGCAGAAACTTTATATCTGCCAGCCATTCAATTTTCTGTTCAATGGAAAATGGCTTTGGTTCATATTCGCCAATCGGATAGCGGGGGTCAGTAGCAACGGATAGCATACAATTATTTTATTTTACTATTTCCAGCAATTCAACTTCAAAAATCAACGTTGCACCTCCTGGTATATCACTACCTGCACCTCTGTCGCCATAAGCCAAATCAGATGGTATCCATAGCCGCCAGTGACTGCCTTCTTTCATTTGAGGTAATGCTACCTGCCATCCTTTTATCAGGGCAGTAAGCGGCGCAGAAAAAGGCTGACCTCTTTTAAAAGAATTGTCAAACTCTTTTCCATCGAGCAATGTGCCTTTGTAATGGGCTTTTACCTTGTCCCTTAGCTCAGGCATGGCCCCGGTTCCTTCTTTTATTATTTCATACTGAATGCCGCCGGGCAATTCTTTTACTCCCTGCTTGCTGATGTTTGCTGCCATGAAAGCTGCACCAGCAGTTTTTTGTGCTTCAATTTTTCCTTGCATATATTCTTTTAATTTGTTTTGAATACTCATATTAACCTTCCCGCAACGAATGGCCCGTTAATTTAATAAACACATCTTCAAGGTTAGCCAATTTCATTTCCTTTGGACGTTCAAAGCCCGACGCCACTAAGTTATCAATCAATTTGTCCGGGCTATCCATGGCTACAATATTTCCTGAATCAATAATGGCCACCCTGTCACATAAATACTCGGCCTCGTCCATGTAATGAGTGGTAATGATAACGGTGGTGCCTCTTTCCCTGATGTTTTTTATCAGCTCCCATAAGCTTCTTCTGGCCTGTGGATCGAGACCTGTTGTTGGTTCATCCAGAAAAATAATCCGTGGATCATTAATTAAAGTGGTGGCTACAGAAAACCGCTGTTTCTGTCCGCCGCTCAGCTCTTTCACTTTGGACTTTGCTTTATCCTTCAGGTTCACCATTTCCAGTAGTTCCATTGGATCTACATCCCTGTTATATAGCCCGCAAAATAGTTCAATCAGGTTCAGCAAATTCAAACCCGGATAGTAACCACTGGTTTGTAATTGTACGCCGATTATTTTTTTAATCTCGTTTGGCTGTTTATCCAGGCATAAGCCATCTACCATTATTTCTCCACTGGTTTTTGGCCGTAATGTTTCAATAATTTCAAGAGTGGTTGATTTACCGGCGCCATTAGGCCCCAGCAAACCAAAAATCTCCCCTTCCTGCACTTCAAAAGAAATTCCTTTTACGGCCTGGAAGCTTCCGTAGTTTTTCACCAGATTTTTGACTGATATAATTGTATTCGCCATGTAGTTTTATTATTTCTAAAGATAAGTTTCTAATTCATCCATCATCAATTTACTGCCAATAAACATGGGTATTCGCTGGTGTAATTCTGTTGGCTGCACATCCAATATTCTTTCTTTGCCATTGGTAGCTCTGCCGCCAGCTACGGTTACAATAAATGCGAAGGGGTTGCACTCATACAACAATCTCAATTTACCATTTGGTTTATCCGTTGTGCCCGGATACATAAAGATGCCGCCTTTTATCAGGTTGCGGTGTACATCAGATACCATGCTTCCAATATATCGCTGTGTATATGGCCCGCCATTTGTTTTATCTTTTTTCTGACAGGCTGTAATATATTTTTTTACCCCTTCATTATACTGGAAAAAGTTACCATGATTAACTGAATATATTTTTCCTTTATCCGGGCATTTAATATCCGGATGACTAAGTGTCCATTCGCCAATGGAAGGGTCAAGTGTAAAACCATTTACTCCCCTTCTTGTTGCATACACCAGCATGGTTGACGAACCATAAACAACATAACCGGCAGCTACCTGCTGGCTTCCGGGTTGCAAAAAATCTTCTTCGGTAACTACAGTTCCGATTTCGGTTTTGCGCCGGTAAATACCGAAGATTGTTCCGATAGACACATTCACATCAATATTACTGCTGCCATCTAATGGATCGAAAAGGCAAACATATTTCGATTTCACACTTTTAACATCGTCAAATGGTACAAAATCGTCCAGTTCTTCGCTGGCAATACCTGCACAGGCTATTCCATGGCGCAGCACACCGGTAAACTGGTCGTTTGCATAAATGTCTAATTTTTTAACCTCTTCCCCCTGCACATTTATTGTTCCTGCATCGCCAAGAATATCAACTAAACCAGCTTTATTTACTTCGGTGTTTACCCGTTTTGCAGCCAGACCAATATTGCGGAGCAAATGTGATAATTCGCCGGTGGCATGGGGAACATCCCTTAGCTGCTGGATAGTGAACTCATCAAGGGTCTGAATCTTTCGGTTAACATTCATATTGGCAGGTTTAGCTTGCAACAAAAGTAAGGGATTGGGCTGCACAATCATAAAGCCGCCCACCATTAAATTGGGCAGAATATTCCGACATTTGCACCCATCTTGTAAGTTATCAACTTTTTAACCAGTGTAGTAAAATGAAGGTTTTCAAATTCGGTGGTGCTTCAGTAAATAGTGTGGAAAGAATCAGGAACCTCTCCCACATTATGCGGCATTGGCACAGTGAAAAAATTGTCGTCATTATCTCTGCAATGGGCAAAACTACTAATGCACTTGAAAAGGTGGTTGATGCATTTTATGCCGGCAAAAAAGAAGAAGCCCTTTTGTTGTTTGAGCAGGTAAAACAACAACATCTTACTACTGCTAAATACCTTCTTGTTACCCATTACCTAGCCTGCGAAAACCAGTTAAAAGATTTTTTTACAGAAGTAGAATGGCTGCTGCATGACAAGCCGGTGAGAGATTATGACTATTACTACGACCAGATAGTTTGTGCCGGCGAATTATTTTCAACTGCTATTGTAAGTGCTTATTTTAATGAAGAAGGAATAAATAACAAGTGGCTTGATGTACGGGACATAATCAGAACAGATGATGACTTCAGGGATGCAACAATTGATTGGGAATTTACACTGCAAAAGACAAATGAAATAGTAAAGCCTGAGTTTAACCAATTTGGTGTGGTACTAACACAAGGTTTTATTGGTGCAACAGATGAAAACGAAAGCACTACCCTTGGCCGTGAAGGCAGCGACTATACAGCAGCCGTTTTTGCCAATATGCTTGATGCAGACAGCCTGACTATCTGGAAAGATGTGGAAAGTGTGATGAATGCCGACCCAAAACAATTTCCGGATGCCGTTTCTATTCCTGAGCTTAATTATAATGAAGTAATAGAAATGGCCTACTACGGCGCACAGGTTATTCATCCAAAAAC
>JAYVKT010000147.1:0-2030 GCA_043768195.1 Chitinophagaceae bacterium
AACATGGACCTCCAGATTAAACCTGATGCCCAATTGAACAATGTGGATTTTAATAAAATCGGCTGGTATTGGGAACAGGAATATGTGGGTATCCGATTAGCTAATACTATTATTTCCCGCTTACCCGCTGCAGCATCTATTCCGGAGGCAACGAAAAATATTATTTTGGGGAAGGCTTACTTTTACAGGGCCTACGATTATTACAGGTTAACTAATCAGTTTGGAGACGTTCCTTGTCCAATGAAGGAATTAACCAGTGTGAAAACAGATTATGCTTCCGTTAAAAGAGAAGTGATTTTACAGCGCATGAAAACGGACCTTGAATTTGCTGTTCTGTATGTACCCTGGGCCACCGATAAAGGTGATGTGAACAGAGGTGCCATTTATCATTTATTAGCAAAAATAAATCTTGCATTGGGCCTGTTTGATGACGCCATTACCGCTGCCAGCGCTGTAATCAATAATGGTACTTACAAATTAGTCACTAACCGGTTTGGAGTGGATGCAGGTAACCCTAACAGAAATATAACCTGGGATTTGCACCGCCCTGAGAATAAAGCAGCCGCCGCCAATACGGAAGCGCTTTTCCTGGTTACTGAACGTTTTGGAATTCCCAATAACTTTACAAATGGAATTCAATCAATGCGTCAGGCTGTTCCTGGCATGTCCATATCAGGTATCAGAACACCCAATGGTAATGTAGGTATTTCTCCACTTGCCAATATAGAAATTGACAATATGCAGATGTATGGTCGTGGTATTGGCCGTTGCCGGTCAACCTCTTACCATTATTTTGAAATATGGGATGATGTAAAAGACCTGCGCCATGATACCACATCGGGTAACTGGGTAAATATGGAAAACGTTCGCTACAGTAGCCCTGCCTTAAAAGGAACAGACCCGTTCTATGGTCAAAGATTAAGACTGTATAGTGCTAATGGAACACTTTTATGTTCTGATACATTACGTACCTGGTATCCGTGGCCCCACTATAAAATATATATTCCCGATACTGAAAACACACCCATGAGAGGTGGTCATACAGATTGGTATGTAATGCGATTGGCAGAAACTTATTTAATTCGTGCAGAAGCGTATGTGTGGAAAGGCCAGAAAGATCTTGCCATGGCAGACATTAATATGGTAAGAACCCGGGCAAAATGCTCACCGTATACCAACGCTGCTACTATAGACATAGGAACCGTATTAGACGAAAGAGCCAGAGAATTATATTATGAAGAAGGTCGTAAAACAGAGTTAACCAGGATCGCTTATTTGTTTGCTAAAACAGGACAACCCTATAATGGCAAAACCTATACTTTGGGTAATTTCTCTACTTCCAATTTTATGGTGGACAGAATTTTAGAAAAAAATATTTTTTATAAAAAGAATTTCGTTACGCTACACCAGGATATGATGAAGATTAGCCCGTACCATGTATTATGGCCTATTCCTCAATCTGCCATCAATGGAAATTCAGATGGACGCATCAATCAGAATATTGGTTATTCAGGAGCAGAACTCAATGTACCGGCCCTGGATAAGATACCTGAATAAGTTTAGAGTTCTTTTTATTAAGCATAGAAGAATGCCATCCGGATTTTTAGGATGGCATTCTCTTTTACCTGTCATATGGACTCAATTAAAAATTCCCAACTCATGAATAAATCTAATCGTTACTTCATTGTATTTATTTTTCTTTCCCTACCGTTTTCAAATTTTGCACAGGCGCAGAAGCAGAAAGATTTACTGCAGGTGATAGATAACTCACTGCAACATGCAGTGGCCCAGTATAAATATCTTACCGCACATACCCCCCCGGGTGTTTTACCAAAAACTTTTCTGGCAACCAAAAAACTGGAAACCAGTAATACAGGATGGTGGACAAGTGGTTTTTTCCCTGGCTCGCTTTTTTATCTCTATGAATATTCGCATGATACAGCCATGCTGAATGAAGCATTACGCAGGGAGAAATTACTGGAGAAAGAACAATACAATAAAGGAACACATGACCTGGGTTTTATGATGTA
>JAYVKT010000148.1:0-2373 GCA_043768195.1 Chitinophagaceae bacterium
ACAACTGCAAAGGGCAACTGCCTTAATAGAAAAACAAAAAGCTGGTGGCATATTAGTTATTACTGAAGGTGTATTCGGTATGGCCGGTGATCAGGGCAATCTCAAAGATACTGTTGCACTGAAAGAAAAATACCAGTTCCGTTTACTGGTAGATGATGCACATGGTTTTGGCACACTTGGAAAAACAGGAGCCGGTGCCGGTGAAGAACAAGGGGTGCAGGATCAAATTGATTTGTACTTCTCTACGTTTGCCAAATCAATGGCATCAATCGGTGCTTTTGTAGCTGGCGACAAACAGGTTATAGACTACATCCGCTATAATATCCGCAGCCAGATATTTGCAAAAAGTTTACCGATGCCGTTGGTAGTTGGCAACCTGAAAAGATTAGAACTGCTAAAGACACAACCGCAGCTAAAAGAAAAATTGTGGGAGAATGCATTAAAACTTCAAAAGGGATTAAAAGAAAGAGGATTTGATATTGGTAAAACAGACTCCGTTGTAACGCCTGTTTATATGAAAGGGGATATTCCGGAAGCTACCGCTATGGTGATGGACATCCGTGAAAATTATCACATCTTTTGTTCTATTGTTGTGTACCCGGTTATTCCAAAAGGGCATATTATATATCGCCTTATACCTACCGCTGTTCATACAGATAAGGATATTGAAGAAACATTGATAGCCTTCTCCGAAACAAAGAAGAAATTAGATGCAGGAGAATATAAAGTAGAAGCCATCCCAGACATGGCAGATGTGAAGTAATATTTTTAACTTAAAAAAGACGGCATCTTAAACACAGATGCCGTCTTTTTATTTGTTCGGTAAAAGGGTTTACCCCGTTTCCATTACATTTACAATCATAAAATTTTACACTATGCGTAAATTGTTTTTATTCTTTTTTCTGCTGCCTGTATTAGCGGTGGCACAAACAAAGGAAATTACTTTAGAAGATATTTATAAGAAAGGGACTTTTCGTGGTGAGTTTGTACCCGCCTCTTTCGATGCTGCAAAAAAAGACCCTGAATTAAAACCCGACGATCTGTTAGATGAAACCGGCAAGTCCATCGGCCAGCCGGATGATATTATTTACAGCAGTTCCAATCCAAACATTGTTCTGATTCGAAAAAATATTGAACAGATATATCGCCACTCTTCCAAGGCAACGGTCTATATGTATGATTTGGTGGCTAAAAAGCTGACAAAACTCGACAACGAAAAACTGATGCACCCTACCCTGTCACCCGATGGCAGTAAAATTGCCTATGTAAAAAATAACAATCTTGTTCTCTACGAAATTGCCAATAAAAGTGCAAGAGCCATTACCACAGATGGCAAATGGAACCAGGTTATTAATGGAAACTGTGACTGGGTATATGAAGAGGAATTTAGTTTTACCCAGGCTTACCAATGGAGCCCTAAAGGGAGCCATATTGCCTATTATCGTTTTGATGAAAGCAAAGTGAAGGAATACCAGTTTACACAATTCGATAACACCTACAATAAACAATACACCTACAAGTATCCTAAAGCCGGTGAAGAAAATTCCGTAGTGGACATACACATTTATGATATTGCCAATAACAAAGACGTAAAAGCTGATTTTGAACAGGGCGACATATACATCCCCCGCATCAAATGGACACAAGACGATAATTCACTTATCGTATTCTGGATGAACCGCCACCAGAATGAATTAAAATTATTGCTGACCAATGCAAAATCGGGAGACAGTAAGACACTGTACCAGGAGAAGAACAAATATTATATTGACATAAACGATGACTGGCAGTTTACAAAAGATGGCAAAAGCTATCTCTTTACCAGCGAAATGAATGGGTTCAATCATATTTATATGAATAGCCTTGATGGAAAAATGCAAACACAAATAAGCAAAGGAAATTATGAGGTAACAGAAATAAACGGAGTTGATGAAAAGAATAAAAGAGTTTTCTATACAATGGCTTATCCCCGACCTATGGATCGCAACTTGTTTGTCACTGATTTTTCAGGGAAAAAAACAACACAACTGACACAGGGCGAAGCATGGCACCGGGTGGTGTTTAACGATAGCCTTACAAGATTTTATACTTACAAATCAGACCTGAACACACCACAAGTGGTAACGCTGAATACTATTATAGTTAATAAAAAGAAAGAAATTAGTACCGCTGTTGTAAAAACTGTAAATGAAAATCCTAAACTAAAAGGAAAAATCGGGGAGTATGGAATTGGCAAAGCCGAATTCATCCGGGTGCCAAACAGCAAAGGTGACACACTTAACGGCTGGATGCTGAAGCCGGCTAATTTTGATGCCACAAAAAAATATCCTGTTCTATTTTGTAATTATGGAGGTCCCGGCTCACAACAGGTCG
>JAYVKT010000149.1:0-3657 GCA_043768195.1 Chitinophagaceae bacterium
CTGCTTGCAGAAGCTGGTTACCCGGGTGGAAAGGGATTGCCCAATATAAAATTGCTGACCGTTGCTATTTATGCAGATATGGCAAATTTTATTGCCAAGCAATTAGAGGAGTCGGGCATTCCGGTACAAGTGGAAGTGGTGCAAAAATCATTATTATTAACAATGACATCCGGCTCTACCGCTGCATTTTTTCGTGGAAGCTGGATAGCGGATTATCCGGATGCAGAAAATTACTTATCTGTTTTTTATTCCAAAAACCCGGCACCGCCTAACTATACCAGGTATAAAAGTGCTGCCTTTGATGCAGCTTTTGAAAAAGCTATCCGTGAAGACAACGATTCAATCCGTTACAAGCTATATCAGGCTGCTGATAAAATAATGATTGAAGATGCACCGGTAGTGCCGCTGTGGTATGATAAGGTGGTGTGGCTGGTGCAGCCAAATGTAAAGGGATTTAAACCTAACACTTTGAATTTACTTGAACTAAGAAGAGTAAAGCTGAAATAAAAACCCATTCTTTTTGGACGAACGGGTTTTTATTTTTAATTGTTCTTTAATTTATCCTTAAATACTTTTCTGAACTTATCCAATTTAGGACGTATCACCATCTTACAGTAAGGGTTTGAATTTTCATTATTCTCAAAATACTGCTGATGATAATCTTCTGCCGGATAAAATTTACTTGCAGCAGTTACTTCGGTTACGATTGGTTTGTCAAAAGCACCGCTTTTGTCTAACTCAGCCTTATACTTTTCCGCTTTTTCTTTTTGTTCAGCATTGTGATAGAAAACCCCACTTCTATATTGTGTACCCACATCAGCTCCCTGGCGGTTTAGTGTTGTTGGATCGTGGGTTTCCCAAAAAACTGCCAGCAGCTCATCAAAAGTAATTTTTAAAGGGTCGTATACTATTTGCAAAGCTTCTGCATGACCGGTTTCACCTGTACAAATTTCTTTATACGTAGGATTTTTTGTTGAGCCGCCTGTATAGCCTGAAGTGGCACTGATAACTCCATCGAGTTCTTCAAATATGGCTTCGGTACACCAGAAGCATCCATTGGCAAAAGTGGCAGTTTCTACAGCAGGCAGGGGGTTTTGATTCTTTGGTTCCATATTAGTGTCCTTGTTTATGTTAGCAGATGTGGGTGATTTTTGTGCACAGGAAAGCAGTGTTGCCAAGCCAACGATAGCTGCTGTAAATGTAATTTTCATGCTAAGCGGTTTTAATTTCAAGAGTGTAAATTTCATGCAATTTACGTTAAGAACAAACCGGTAGTTTGTCAGTTAGCTGGCATTACCTATCTTTTGAGGGTTCGTTAACACCTATATGAACAAATGTGAACCTCAATAGTTTGTTAATACAATTAACTTTGCGGACTTAATAAACTAAAATAATTTTCAGACAGGCTTTTATGAAATTTTTTCCAGCATCGGCACATCTTCAGCTTGAGTTTAACAAGATAAAAGAATTGCTGGCAAACTATTGCCAGACAGCGTATGCACATACAAAGGCAATGGAACTCCGCATCCATACCCGTAAAGAATTTGTAGAAACTGATTTAAGACAAAGCCATGAGTACAGGCAATTAGTGGTGAACAGTATATATTTTCCCAACGATTATATCCTCAATCTCTCCAAAGAATTAAAACTGCTCTCTATTCCGGGTGCTGTGTTAAGCGGCGAAGAGTTGCAGCAAATAAGAAAGCTATCGGAGAGTATTGAAAAATTATTCCGCTGGTTTGATAATGAACGGAAGCAGGCTTACGGTGGATTGTCAAAAGTAATCAGCAATACTTATTATGAAAAAGCGATTCCGGAAATGATAGATGAAGTGCTGGACGATTACGGACAAGTAAAGGATACTGCATCCGCTGATCTTAAAGATATCCGGATGAACCTGTATCGCAAAAGAAACGAACTGCGAAGGCTCTTTGATAAGATTGTTGCAAAGATGAATAAACAGGGCCACCTGGCAGACATAGAAGAAAGTTTTATGAATGGCCGCAGGGTATTGGCCGTATTTGCAGAACAAAAAAGAACAGTTAAGGGGATTTTGCATGGCGAAAGCGATAGCCGTAAAACAGCTTTTGTAGAACCCGAAGAAACTATAGAGCTGAACAATATCATTTATGAGCTAGAGAATGATGAAAAAAAAGAAGTGTATCGGATTTTGAGGGAGCTGACGGCAAAACTTTCCGTTTATTCATCATTACTTACTGCCTGGCATGGGGTAGTTGGCGAATTTGATTTTATCAGGGCAAAAGCCAAACTGGCGGCCGAAATAAAAGGGGAGTATCCAACTGTTATTGATAAAGCCCATGTTCATCTGGTAGATGCGTATCATCCTTTATTATATCTCTACAATCAACGAACGGGTAAGCCAACAATCCCCGTTACTGTTACATTGGATGACACAAAGAGGATTTTAGTTATCAGCGGTCCCAATGCTGGCGGCAAAACTGTTACCATGAAAACAGTTGGCCTCTTGCAAATGATGGTGCAGAGTGGTTTGCTGGTGCCGGTACACCCGTCATCGCAGTTTGGTATTTTCAAACAATTGATGATCCATATTGGTGACACACAAAGAATCGAAATTGAATTGAGCACTTACAGCAGCCATCTTTTGCACATGAAACAATTTATGGAAGAAGCAAATGGGCGGACTTTATTTTTTATAGATGAATTGGGAAGTGGTAGCGACCCAAACCTGGGCGGAGCCTTTGCAGAAGTTATTTTACAGGAGCTGGCAAAAAAACATGCTTTTGGGATTGTGACAACGCATTACCTGAACCTGAAAGTAATGGCCGGGAAAACGGCTGGCATCATCAATGGTGCGATGGCTTTTGACGAAAAGAATTTACAGCCACTTTATAAACTATTGATTGGTAAGCCGGGTAGTTCTTACACATTTTCCATTGCCGAAAGAATTGGTTTGAACAAAGACCTCATTCACAGGGCCCGGCAATTGGTGGATGAAGATCAGTTCCGGCTGGATAAACTATTGAACCGTACCGAACAGGATTTGCAGGATGTTCAGCAAAAGGAAAAGGAACTAAACCAGCTATTGAAAGAGAATGATCGGATAAAAAAAGAAATGCTGCAGACAATTGATAAGGAAAAAAACCGGCAGCAGGTAGAATTGCTAAAAGAACAGAACAGGATAGCTGAAGACAGGATTACCTATTTAAAAGACATGGAAAGAAAGTTGAAGCAAATGCTGGTAGAATGGCGAAAGGAGGAAAATAAGAATAAGGTGATTAAGCAAATGGAGGCTTTGTTGTTTAAAAAAGATGAGAAAAAGGTGGTGAGTAAGATGCAGAAAAAAATTGATGCAAAATTTTCCGAGGTTGGCGGCGAAATAAATATTGGGGATAAAGTTAAAATGAAAAAGAATCACCAGGTGGGGTTGGTTATGGAATTAAGGGGCAAAAGGGCAGTGGTTAAAATCGGCCTGTTGCCTATGCAGGTAGATGTAAAAGACCTTGTTGTTGTAGCTGAAAAGAAAGCAGAAGATCAATAAAAAAAGCGAAGCCTTACGGGGCTTCGCTGTGTATTTAACGAGTGTGTAAGTCAGCTGTTAATGTAATTTTGAAGTTGATTAATCGTTTCTTTTTGGGCTTGTATAGTTTCTTTCACCACATCACTCATCGAAATGAT
>JAYVKT010000150.1:0-12330 GCA_043768195.1 Chitinophagaceae bacterium
TAGCGAAGATACAAAACGGGCACTAAACCCGGTAGTACTGCTGAGAAAATGGTGGAAAGCTCTTTTTGGTTGAATTAGCGGCTTCAAAAGTTAGCTTTCTTTCACCTGCCCGTCCAGCAGCTTTTCAATAGCACTTAAGCGGTCGGTAAGGGTTTCGGTTACAATGCCCGCCGCTGCACCCTCATGCTGCTCCGTGGCATACCAAATGAGCACCATGGCGATATAGTCCTGCATGTCTTTACCGGCAAACAAAGTTTTGTACTCAATAATCTTATCGTTGATGGTTTTGAGGGTCTTTCGCACCACTTCCTCATCTTCGGGATTAATCTTTACACGGTAGCTGCGATCGGCGATAAGGGCAGATATAGCAATTAATTCACTCATATTGTTGGAATTTTCAATTTCATTTGTTTATATTCGATATCCTTTACTAACCCAATCCATTATTTGCTGTAAGAACCAAGTGATTAAGGATACCTGAGGAAACGATTTAAACTATTTAAACGTTTGCCATGTTTGCTAAAGTTAAGTCATCAGTTTTTATTGATGCATTACAATTTCAACTGGATGCCCCCAAAGGCAATTCCCTACGTGGTGTTTTAAGAGATGATAAAGGGAGTATTTGCCGCACTATCGAAAGGGATATTGACAATGATCGGGGAGAACTCACCTGGACCGGCCTCAACGATTTGCCCTATGGAAGATATACCCTGAAGCTTTCGCAAGGAGAAGACGAAATGGAAATGAACCTGGTAAAACGGGTGTGAGGGAATTCAGGTGCGAGGTGCCAGGCCAAATATCATTGTCCTAAAAGTGTAATACAGCGGTCTATTTCTTTCAGGTAGCCATTAATTCTTTTTTCAAACTCCTTTTTGTCTGCCTCACTCATATCTCCGGCACTTACTTTCAATATACTCACCTGTTGTTTTAACTCATCAGCACTTTTTTGTTGTAAAATATTTTTTTGTTGTGCAGACTTCAGGTCTTCTTTTAATTTACTGTTTTCTTTTTGCACAGCAGCGTATTGCTTCAGCAATTGCTGAAGTTTATCTTGTATCCGTTTTAAATGTTGTTCGGTTGTACTCATGCCAAAGTGAATAAATAAGACTGATTTTTTTGCAAAGAAACTGACATATCGTTACAATGTTTTTATTGGGCTAACTATTATTCTACTTTGGTATCATCTCCTTATTTCGGCTTGTAAATCCTTTTCCAATGTCGCCATAATCTTATTCATCCAGCCGTCAATTTCTTTATCGGTCAGTGTTTTTTCTTCATCAAGAAAAGTAAAGTTAACAGCTATTGATTTTTTACCGGAGCCCAGTTTTTTGCTTTCAAAAATATCAAAGAGTTTGATGTCCTGTAGTTTGTTTAGCTTGATTTTTTGCACCGTTTGTTGTACTTCATCCCAGGCCAGTTCTTTAGCAACAAGCATGGCAAGGTCTCGCTGTACGGCGGGGTATCTTGGTATTTCTTTTATGGTAGCTGTTTGTTTGGATGCCAGTTCAGACAACAATTGCCAGTTTAACTCTGCAAAGAATACCGGTTGTTTGATGCCAAACTTGTCGAGTATATTTTTCTTTACCTCACCTGCTCCGGCTATAATGTGATTGCCGAGTTTGTAAACGATATGGTTATCTAATTTTGGAACAGGGATTATTTCAATTGCATCAGGGGTGATGCCCAGCGATTTCAAAATAGCATCTACCGTGCCTTTTAGTAAATAGAAATCGGATGAAATGTTTTTCTGCTTCCAGCCATCTTCATTTTTATTACCAGAAATAATTACACAAAGCTTTTCTGTTTCATAATACTTACCCGGTCCGGATGTACTGTATGCTTTACCAAATTCAAACAGGCGCAGCGAATTATTTTTATGGTTCAGGTTATGCGCTACTACTTCCAATGAGGTTTCAAACAGTGAATTGCGGAGAATATTTAATTCTGTACTCAGGCTGTTTGTCATCTTCACCATGGTTTGCAATTCCTCTTCGGAAAAGTAAGCCGCATTGGTAATGGAATTTGTCATCATTTCATTGAACCCCTGCCCTACGAGATAGTTGGCTATTTTTTCCCGATACACTTCTATGGCATAATTTTCTTCCACAGCCGGTGTAATGGTGATGGCTTCAGGTATTTCAATATTATCAAGGCCGTCAATTCGTACTATTTCCTCTACTAAGTCTGCCGGCAGGCTGATATCTGGTTTATGATAAGGCACTGCTACCCTGATTTCATCAATGCCTTCTTTTAATGTTTCAAAACCAAGACTGTTAAGTATGCCTTTCACAGCATCCGGGTGATAGTTTTTGCCACTTAGCTTTTTTATGAAATGATATTTTATGGCAACTTCTGTTTTTTCTTTTGGTGCCGGGTAAATGTCAATTATTTCTGAAGCAATTTCACCCCCGCAAATTTCTTTGATAAGATTAGCTGCTCTTTTCAGCACATTTACCGTGGCTGAAATATCTGTTCCTTTTTCAAACCGGCTGGCAGCATCTGTCCTCAATCCGTGGCGGAAAGAAGTTTTGCGGGTTGTTACTGCATCAAAGCAGGCACTTTCCAGGAAAATATTTTTTGTCGCTGAAGTAACGCCACTATGCAAACCGCCAAAGACACCGGCAATACAGATTCCTTCTTTATCATCACAAATAATCAGATCTTCTGCACTTAACTTTCTTTCTTTTTCATCCAGAGCGATAAAAGGAGTTCCTTCGGACAGATTTTTTACTACTATTTTTTTGCCAGCAATTAAATTGGCATCAAAAGCATGAAGCGGTTGCCCGGTCTCATGTTGGATGAAGTTGGTAATGTCAACAATATTATTAATCGGTCTTAGCCCGATTGATTTTAATTTTTGTTGTAACCATTTTGGCGATGCTGCAATTGTTACATTGGCAATACTAACACCTGAGTAACGGGGGCAAGCTGCATCATTCTCCACTTTCACATCAATGGAGACAGAAGTATTATCAACTTTAAAACCATTACTGTTCGGCAGTTTCGGTTTACTGTCACTTTTATCATGGTGGCTTAAATAAGCACATACATCTCTCGCTACACCCCAATGGCTCATGGCATCCATGCGGTTGGGGGTAAGGCCAATTTCATAAATTATGTCTTCGTATGGTTGAAAGTATTCAATAGCGGATGTACCAACTTTTACATCAGCCGGTAACACCATTATACCAGCATGAGAGGTACCCATTCCTATTTCATCTTCGGCGCAAATCATCCCATAGCTTTCTACACTGCGGATTTTAGCCACCTTCATAGTTAATGGCTCGCCTGTGGATGGATAGATTGTTGTGCCAACTGTTGCCACTACTACTTTTTGTCCGGCAGCTACATTTGGCGCACCACAAACAATTTGTAACGGGTCACCGTTGCCGATGTTTACTTTGGTCAGCGTCAGTTTATCTGCATTAGGATGTTTTTCTGTGCTCAGTACTTCTCCAATCACCAGGCCTTGTAGCCCGCCTTTTACTTCTTCATATTTCGTAATGCTTTCCACTTCCAGCCCTATGGAAGTAAGGATACGGCTTAACCTTTCAGCATCAACTGTTACCGGCAGGTATTCACTCAGCCATTTGTAGGAAATCGTCATGTTCGGTATCTTCTTTTAATAGTTGCGAAGATAACGGAAAGGGGGGAAGTGGTTAATGGCTATGACTTACATCCTGTAGCAAATTGCATTGATGTTCATACCTGCACCTACAGATGCAAACAGTACAACGTCTCCGGGCTGCAGGCTATGGTCGTCCCACACACCTTTTTTTACCATATCAAACAAAGTGGGGATGGTGGCTACAGAACTATTGCCAAGTTTATTAATGCTCATCGGCATAATGTGCTCTGGTATTTCTTTTATACCGTATAGTTTAAATAAACGGCGGATAATTCCCTCATCCATTTTTTCATTGGCCTGATGGATGAATACTTTTTTTATTTCCTGGATGGGTATTGCTGCTTTGTCTAAACAATCTTTCATAGCTGCCGGCACATGCAGCATGGCGTATTCATACACTTTTCTTCCTTTCATTTTGATGTAGCGGATGCCGGGGTCGGCAGCAGGAAAATTGCTTTTTCCGAGGTATAAATAATAGGCTTCATCAAGGCAATGGCTCTGCACACTCCAGGAAAGTATGCCGCTGTTTGTTTCGCTTTCAGGTTTTGTTTCAAGAACGGTGGCACCGGCGCCATCAGAAAAAATCATACTGTCCCGATCGTACATGTCTAATACCCGGCTCAATGTTTCTGTTCCTACTACCAGTGCTTTTTTTGCTATACCGGCTTTGAAATAGGTATCGGCCTGTATTACCCCCTGCACCCAGCCGGGACAACCGAATATAAGATCGTATGCTACACAGTTGGGGTTTTTGATACCCAACCCATGTTTTACCCTTGATGCCAGTGCGGGCAATATATCTGTCTGGATGGTATGCTTCATCACATTACCAAAATTCTGGGCCAATATAACCTGATCTAATTCTTCGGGGTTAATGCCACTATCATCAATAGCAAGCTTTGCAGCTATAATAGCCATGTCCGATGAATTCATTTCTTCAGTTGCATAACGTCTCTCTTCAATGCCGGTAATCTGCTCAAATTTTTCTACAATTTCTTCGGTCGGTGTGGCGATGAGTTTTGTATCCTCATCATAAAAATGCTGCCGGGTAAAATCTTTGTTAGATTTAATGACTGGGGGGATGTAGCAACCCGTGCCGGTAATAATTGTTCTGGTACTCATAATATCAGTATTGAAAGTAATGCAGGAGAAGGCAATGTAAAGGTAGTATTCTATTGAAAGCACTGGTTATTTGAACGATTGTTTTTTACGGGGTTATATGCGGGTAACAGTATTAATATTGCAAGGCAGAAATATTTATACCATTAATAAAAGTTGCAATTGAAACTAAAGGCCATTATTATTTTGCTGATTATTGTTTTTTCACTTTTCCCGGTGTACATTTTCTATAAGTATTTACAAAGGGTGATGGAGCCCCGGGAATCAATGCAAAAATTCCTTTTCTGGTTGCTGACGGTTTTTGTTTTGATTTTTGCATACACTTTTTTGGTGGTTTTTATTATCAAATTGCTGTTTCCGGGAGCTTAGCAGAATCTCCTTATTTTTACGTCAGAACTGCTAACTTCAAATCAAAAAGTACAAACAAATTTTATGGGATATAATCTTTTAAAAGGAAAAAGAGGAATTATTACCGGTGCATTGGATGAAAATTCCATTGCCTGGAAAGTAGCGGAAAAGGCACATGAAGAAGGTGCCACTTTTGTATTAACCAATGCCCCCATTGCCATGCGGATGGGGGAGATAAATAAACTGGCAGAAAAAACAAAATCAGAAATTATTCCGGCAGATGCTACTAATGTGGAGGAGTTGACCAATCTCTTTACCAAATCGCAGGAAGTGCTGGGTGGCAAGATTGATTTTGTGTTACATTCTATCGGTATGAGTGTGAACATCAGGAAAAAAATTCCTTACACCGAATCCAATTATGATTATTTTATGAAAGGCATTGATGTGTCAGCTATGTCGTTTCATAAAATGCTGGCCGTAGCTAAAAAATTGGATGCGATAAACGAATGGGGCAGTGTGGTGGCATTAACCTATATGGCGGCACAACGTACCTATCCATTCTATACGGATATGGCTGATATTAAAGCCATGTTAGAATCTATTGCCCGTAGTTTCGGCTATCATTACGGAGTAGATAAGAAAGTTCGTATCAACACAGTTTCACAATCGCCAACGAAGACAACAGCCGGTACAGGTATAAAAGGTTTTGGTGATTTCTTTGACTTTGCAGAATCCATTGCGCCATTAGGAAATGCCAGTGCAGAAGATTGTGCCAACTATTGTATTACGTTGTTTTCTGATTTAACAAGAATGGTAACCATGCAAAATTTATTTCATGATGGTGGATATTCCTCTACCGGAGTAAGTAATGAAGTGATGACAAAGTTGGGAGTGGAGGGATAGTTAGCCCCCTAAATCCCCCGCAAGGGGACTTTAGAACCTCAAAGAACGGATAATTTATAAAGTATTAGCAAGTAAGAATAGTACAAGTTCGCAAGGGACGATGCACAGGAAACCGAAGCCGGTAACACAAAAACTAAAAAGCCCCCAGATTTACGGAGGCTTTCAATTTTATAGCTCTCGAAGCTCTAAACTAACAACTCGAAATTTTTCTCTTAATATTCATCTTCATTAAACAAAAAGTCATCTGTGGTAGGATAATCAGGCCAAATGTCTTCAATGGTTTCATATACATCACCACCTTCATCTTCCAGCTCCTGCAGGTTTTCTACTACTTCCAGCGGTGCGCCGGAACGGATAGAATAATCTATCAGTTCATCTTTGGTGGCTGGCCAGGGTGCATCTTCAAGGTACGAGGCTAATTCTAAGGTCCAAAACATCTTCGCAGGGGTTTAATTTATAATGGGTTTATCTCCCTAATTTTCGGCAAATGTAGCTTTATTACTGAATTTTCCAAATCCTTATTGTACACCGGTTTTTTAAGAATTTCTTAAAACAGGGCATTTGGCCGAAATCACAGTTTTTGTGAGTGGGTTGCTTTTAATGATATTTGATTAGTCAATAAAGAAACAGGCTGCATGATAACAGGAAAAAATATTCATAAACGCTACGGAACGGTGGAGGTTTTAAAGGGAGTTGATGTTGAAATCAATAAAGGTGAAGTGGTTTCTATAGTGGGTCCATCGGGGTCTGGAAAAAGCACTTTGCTGCATGTTTTAGGTACACTGGATAAAGCGGATGCTGGCGAAGTCGCTATGAATAACACTGCCATCAACTCACTTAGCGGAAAAAAATTAGCGGCTTTCCGGAATAAACATATTGGGTTCGTTTTTCAGTTTCATCACCTCCTCCCGGAATTTACAGCTTTGGAAAATGTTTGCATTCCCGGCTGGCTGGCGGGCAGAAAAAAAAATGAAGTAAAGACAGAAGCAGAAAGATTATTAGGTATGCTGGGTCTTTCACAACGAATGGAAAATAAGCCCAACCAGTTGTCCGGTGGAGAGCAGCAACGGGTGGCGGTGGCCAGGGCTTTGATCAATAAGCCGGATATTATTTTTGCTGATGAGCCTACCGGCAACCTCGATTCTGCCAATGCAAAAGAACTGCACCAGTTGTTTTTTGATTTGCGTAAGCAGTTTAATCAGACTTTTTTGATTGTAACACACAATGAAGAGCTGGCACAATTAAGTGACAGGGTACTGCACATGAAAGACGGAAAAATTGTTTAGCTCAATTTTTAAGGATGGTTAGTAAACCATGTCTTTAATTCATCCATTGTATTAGTGGTTTTCGCTGCATCTGTCCACCAGTCATGAAAGGTGAGTGGGTAGGTTATAATTTTTCTATCCACGCCTAATGTTCCCAGTTTGGTGTACATACCGCTGCTTTGGTCAGGAGTTATTACAAAATCATTTTCGCCATGAAAGAAAATAGTAGGCGGAGCCGCTGCAGTTGCAGTGTATTTGGGGCTGCAATCCTGATATCGTTGTGTAGCCGCCGCAGTAGCAGGAAATAAAGGAACGCCTAAAAATGGTTCCAGAATAAAATTATAAATATTGAAATTGTAATAAGACATGGCATATAAATCCGTAGGGCCTGCCAGTGAACCGGCAGCTTTTATTTTGCCACTGGCATTCCTTGTATAAGCATAACTCAAAGAAAGATGACCACCTGCACTATGTCCGACGATATATAATTTCTGTCCGTTAAAAGTATGAACTGTTGACAACCTTAACGAGAATTGCACTGCACTGTCCACATCATCTAATTGCATTTTGTAATTATCCGGCTGATTTAATGTAAGACGATAATTAATATTTGCCACCGCATAACCCCGCTGCTTTAAACCGTTAAGCAGCCAGGTCAGTTCATTCTTATCACCGGTTGACCAGCCACCACCATGTACCACCACTACAAGTTGGGTAGCTGCTGTTCTGCCTGCAGGAAGACCAAGATCAAATTTCTGGCTTGCGTTAGCACCGTATGAAATATTATTAATTGTAGTATCCCTTAAAGGGCCGGGCGGCGGCGGTGGGGGATTTATAATATCCTCAGGTTGGCAACCAGAGAAAAAGAGTGCGGCAAAAACCGAAAGGAAAAAAAAGTAAATCCTCATGACAGATTATTTGGTGATAGTACTATAACGATTGACTCTCTATAAAAGTCTGACAATAAGAAAAAAATTAATGTAATAATAGATAAAAAGAATCAACAATGCTAAACCCTTGGTTTCCATGGAATTTCATTCACATTTGCCTGGTGCCCGGTGTAGCGGCTCAAAACAAAAAGATAATCACTCAGACGGTTGAGGTATTTGATAATAATTTCTTCTACTTCGGGGCTTTCCCCACCGGGGTCTGTGACTAATTCTAATCTTACACAACAGCGTTCTGCCCTGCGGCAAACGCAACGGGCAATATGCAAATGAGATAAAGTAGTGTGACCTCCGGGCAAAATAAAATTTTTCATCGGAGGAATAACTTCATTCATCCGGTCTATTTCTTTTTCTAATAATTCAACATCAGTTTCTATCAAATCAGGTATCCGCATTTTCGGTTCTTTGATAGGGTCGCAGGCTAATGATGAACCAATTGTAAATAAACGATCCTGCACTTCCAATAGAATTTTTTGTCCTTGCGCATCAGTTAGCAGGTCTTTACATAAACCAATATATGAGTTTAACTCATCAACCGTGCCGTAGGCTTCAATTCGGAGATGTGATTTGGGGACTTTGGTTCCACCGATTAAGGAAGTAGTTCCTTTATCTCCTGTCTTTGTATAAATTTTCATTGCCATAGTTGGGAAAGTTCATAGTTAATGGTTCGTTGCCGAACCGGAACACTGGGTAATAATATAACAAAAGTAAAAGGTCTTAGTTTGTCATTGGAAAAGAGAAATTAAGGTTATTTGGGAATCTTCTATGAACCATGAACCATGAACTCTTGTTTCTTCCGATCACTTTCAATAATCCCATCCCTCAACCTCACTATCCGGTGTGCATGGTTGGCAATATCTTCTTCATGGGTTACTAATATTACTGTGTTACCACTATTATGAATGTCGCCGAAGATTTCCATTATCTCTTGCGATGTTTTTGAATCGAGGTTGCCGGTTGGTTCATCAGCCAGAATAATTGAGGGGTCATTTACTAATGCCCTGGCAATAGCCACCCGTTGGCACTGTCCTCCCGAAAGTTCGTTTGGTTTATGATGGCTTCTGTCGGTCAGGCTTACCATTTCCAGCACTTGCATGGCTTTTTCATTACGAAGTTTTCTGCTCATACCAGCATACACTAATGGCAAGGCCACATTTTCTAATGCCGTTAATCTGGGTAATAAATTGAATTGCTGAAATACAAAACCAATTTCCTGGTTACGGACTTCGGCCAGGGCATTATCTTCCATCTGGCTTACATCCTGTTCATTCAAAATATATTTTCCACCGGTTGGGGTATCGAGGCAACCGATAATATTCATCAAAGTGCTTTTGCCAGAACCCGAAGGCCCCATCAAAGCCACATATTCATTCTTTAAAATATTCAAAGAAATGCCTTTTAGCACCTGCAACTCTTGTTTGCCCATAAAGTAGCTCTTCTGAATATTGTCGAGATGAATAATTGCTGCCGGCATTCTATTTTTTTATCACTTTAGGTACTTTGAAGAATTGCCCGTCATGCAAGGGGGCATTTTTTAATGCTTCTTCACGGCTGACGGAGCCTTTTATTTCATCTTCCCGCAGCACATTTACTTCCTCACTCAAAAAAAGCATGGGTTCTACTCCATCAAGATTTAGTTCATTCAGCTTTTCTACAAATACAATCATCCGCTGCAGATCATTTTTGATTTCCATCTTTTCCGTTTCATTAAACTGCAACCGGGAAAGATGAGCCAGCTTGTCCACCATTGCATCGTTCACTTCCATTAAGCAAATATAGTTTTTAGTTTGTTGTTTATAGTTTGTGGTTGTGCCTGCAATTGCAGGATTTTTTGCTTTGAGACAGAACTATAAACTACAAACCATAAACCACAAACTTCTTTTTATCTTCGTCGCCTCATGGATATGCAGAAAAAAATAGTAATGAGTGGCATTCGCCCCACCGGTTTTTTACACCTCGGTAATTACTTTGGTGCCGTTAGAAATTATGTGCGGATGCAATCGGAATTTGAGTGCTACTTCATGGTGGCAGACCTTCACTCTCTTACTACGCATCCTGACACAAAAGAATTGAAGGAAAATGTTCACCGGGTTTTGTCGGAGAACATTGCCTGCGGATTAGACCCTGATAAAGCAGCTTTGTATTGCCAGAGCCATGTTTATGAAACATCAGAGCTATACCTCTACCTGAATATGCTTGCTTATAAAGGAGAGTTAGAAAAAACAGTAACGTTTAAAGACAAAGTTCGTCAGCATCCGGAGAATGTAAATGCCGGTTTGCTTACCTATCCTGTTTTACAAACTGCAGATATTATTCTGCACCGGGCATCTTATGTTCCTGTTGGGAAAGACCAGGAACAGCATTTGGAAATGGCCCGCAATTTTGCCAACCGGTTCAATCATCGCTACGGTGATGTGTTTCCTGAACCGCATGCTTTTAATTATGGTGATGAGTTGGTAAAAGTGCCGGGTCTTGATGGAACTGGTAAAATGAGCAAAAGCGAAAACCAGTTTGCTACTTTATATCTTTCTGATGATGATGAATTGATCCGTAAAAAAGTAATGAAGGCCAAAACGGATAGTGGCCCAACAGAATCGAACGCAGCTAAACCTGATTATATCGAAAATATTTTTGGTTTGATGAAATTAGTAAGCTCTGCGGAAGTGATTGCTAAGTTTGAAGGCGATTATAACAACTGCACCATTCGCTATGGCGATATGAAAAAGCAGTTGGGAGAAGATATGGTGAAATTTATAGCACCTATTAGGGAGAAAGCGGAAGGTATCAGGACTAATCCGGCTTATCTGAAAGAAGTAATGGAGAAAGGAGCAGAAAAAGCCAGGAAAAGTGCCGGAGCCACAATGCAACTGGTGAGAAAGGCTATCGGGCTAAATTATTTTGCCCCCAACCCCTAAAGGGGAGAAAGAAAACAAGAACAATTCTTTGGGGTATAAAAAGATTTTCTATATTCAGTTTTTCAAATAGGAATTATTAACTATAAAACTAAGTTCTCCGCCTCAAGCGGAGACAGAGGCATGGCAAAAGCAAAAAAACCAAAACACATAGCAGTAGCGGGTAATATCGGCGCCGGCAAAACCACCTTAACGGAAATGCTGAGTAAGCATTATAAATGGATCCCCAATTTTGAAGATGTAGATCATAATCCTTACCTCATGGATTTTTATGAGGACATGCCCCGCTGGAGTTTTAACCTGCAAATATTTTTCTTAAACAGCCGTCTTCGCCAGTTGGTAGAAATACAAAAAGGAACGGAAACTGTTATCCAGGACAGAACGATTTATGAAGATGCCAACATCTTTGCGCCAAACCTGCATGAAATGGGGCTGATGAGCAAAAGAGATTTTGATAACTATTTTCATTTTTTTCAGACATTAAAAACATTGGTGCAACCACCCGACCTGCTTATTTATCTTAATGCTTCTGTACCTACATTGGTAGGGCAAATACAAAAAAGAGGCAGGGAATATGAAGAAAACATCCGCTTGGATTATTTAAAAAAACTGAACGAATACTACAATAAATGGATTGCCGATTACAAAGAAGGCCCATTGCTTATAATTGATGTTGACAAAAACAAATTTGGCGAAAAGGATGAAGACTTTGGAGAAATCATCCGGAAGGTGGATGGGCAGTTGTACGGGTTGTTTTAAAAACACACTATGAGGAAAATATATTTTTTACTTTCCTTACTGATTGGGATAAATTCTTATTCACAAGAATTCAAGGACACTACTTTTTCCGTTAGGGGTTTTACCTGCCAGTGCAAATACAATATCAATGCAGAGGATGATACGAGAATATTTGACCGCACTGAAAAACCTGCTTTTTATCCGGGTGGTGAAGAGGAATGGAAGAAGTATATAAAGAAGAATATGGATAAGGGCTTTAAAGGCAGCCACCAGGTTGAAGTACGGTTTCAAGTTGACAAAAATGGAGACCTGACAAATTTTCTATTGCTAAACAAAGCACCCAATCAAAAGTATGAGGAAGTACTGCGTTTATTAAAATCGTCTGGTAAGTGGTTTCCTTCCATACAAAATGGGTACTGTGTAAAATCTTATGTAAGGCTTTCTTTCGAGCTTTAATAGTCGGCCCACAC
>JAYVKT010000151.1:0-2711 GCA_043768195.1 Chitinophagaceae bacterium
TAAGTATAATTCAAAAGAATAGCGGCCGGGTGTTTCAAATTTCAGTTGATTAAAATTGACAACTATGTTAATAGATGAAAACTGTCCGTTTGCCGGTGCACCAATATTAATATTGCCTTCTATTGGTTGAATAATTTCTTTACCCCCGGTATCTATTAGCCGTAGTTTAAAATCATGGCTCCCTGATTCTTTGGCAGCAAACCGCATACGACAGGCAATAGTGCAGGCCGGGTGTGCTACCGGAAATTGCTTGGCATTGATGCTGTCAAAAGTGCCCACAATTGTCAGTTTTGAACTATTGTCTTGTGCAAAGTCGGCCAGGGTAAATATTTCGATTTCCATGATTTCTATTAAAATGTAATTGTATTACAGTCAAATAAAGTTCCATTTCTGATAAACTGCCAAATGAGCAGGTTTGGGCATATTCTCATTGATTTTTTTCTGTAAAATAGCTGCACAAAATGGTAAGAATTACCGCTATGGTAGAATTAGAGCATTTCTTAAAAAAGGCTGTCTCAAAAGAGCAAAAACTATGTAACACAAAATTTACAACGATTAGCACTAAGAACATAAACGATTAAACACATTGAAAGCAGATTTTGTGTTCTTATTGTATTATATCATTTGAGACAGCCCCCTATTAATTACTTTAAAGTTTATGTTTATTATTTAGTTGCCGTATCAGCTACTGGTATGGCAGGTGGTGGTGTCATCATTGCCATCATATCGGCAGGATTCATAAACACCCAATGCTCCACTGCTTTTCCATCTTTAAATTTAGTAACATCAACGCTTGTCATATTTGTCATTTTCCCATTCATTGTTCCTGAGAATTTCCCCCAGGAAAATACATAGTCATCGTCAGCCAATTCTTTTATTATCTCTGATTTCATGTCTGGCATCATGGCTCTGTAACGTTTCATTTCTGACACTATACTATCCACGCCTTTTACATCGCCATTTTCACCACCATGATCCACCGCATCTGCCGCCAAATACTCATTCATTTTACTAAAATCTCCTGCCTCATAAGCTTTCATAATAGCCGTATTAACTTCCATATTTTTTTTGGCTTTGGCTGACATACCACCGTCGCTATTGCAGGAAATGAAAGTGCTGCAAACAGCAATAACAAGAAGAAAAAATAGATTTCTCATGACATTTAAGTTGTTTGGTGAACAAAAAAGGTAAAACAATTTTAAGACCAGGCAAAACAATTGGCCACTAATATTGTAAAATTTTGAAGATACTACTTCTATAGATTGGGAATGAACAGGTAAGAAGCAGAAAATTTTAGTTTTTTTGTCGCTACTGCCTTATTATTCCACCGAAAAGAATTTTGTATTTATAAAATCATCCTTTCAAAATGTCATTAATAATTCTAATGTGATGATATGTATGAATAGCAATAACTTTTCGGGCCTTTTTTAACTGCAAATCGCCAAAAACCGGGTGCTTAAAAAATTTATCATGGTTTAATTTTTCAAACAGTTCCGCTTTTTGTTTCGCCTTTTCTATTAAGCCTTTGATATTAGCTATATTCATTTCGGCGCCTGGTTTTACAGAGTCAGGCACTTTGGCTTTGCCTCTCGGAATTTTTCCGAGTGTCAGAACAATCAAACGTTTTACATTAAACTCACTTTTATAATCAGCGGGGTTGGAATGTTCAACAGCCGTTATCATTTTTATTAAGGCCAGTAAACTATGCTCCAGATGCCAGCCCACCGTAACTTGTGATACAGCTTCTTTTTTTTGCTCTATGAAAGGGAGTTTATTTTCTAAGTCGTTTATCAAAGCAATTAAGCTTTTCATTTAGTTGTGTTTTAGCAAAATTTAGAAAAAAAAGCATAATTTCCTATTCGTTTTTTTTTACCCGACACCTCTGATATGTTCAAAGCCAATTTTGTTCTGTTGATGCTCTTTCTGCAAATCACATTAGCTGCATTTGCCCAGCAAAATAACCGTAATACCCATTTACTATTCCCAACAGATCGCAATGTAGTACAACTTCCCTTCGAAAGAATCAATAGCTGGATAGTAATCAAAGGCAGTATTAACGGCTCAGGTGGTAAAACATTTATCCTTGACACTGGTGCCCCGGTAGCAGTGCTGGTAAATGATTCTAATGTGGCAGATTTGAATCTTTCAATTAAAGCACAAGTAGTAATAGGCGGTGGTGATGGAAACACCGGAAAAAAAACACCGCTGGCAAGTGGTGTACGGGTTCAGTTTGGAGATATTATAGTGGAAAATGCCAACATGGTAGTAGGTGCTGCCAAAGATGCTGTGCATGGCATTGATGGTATTATTGGTAAATACCTGTTTGATGGAGCTATCGTAAAAATAGACTGGCAGCAACAAATTATTACCTTTTACAAAGAAGGTACTTTCAGTTACAATGGTGATGGTGTTGAACTGCCACTTGAAATGGATAAATCCGGTCATATTTATACAAAAGCTTCTTTCAAAGGGCCTGACACAACTATTGAATGTAAGGCACTGGTTGATCTGGGAAATAAATCATCACTTTTTATTGATAAAAAAGCGGCGGCAGGTCTGGCTGGAAATAACAAGGTTATTAAAGATATCATCATTGGTTGGGGTGCTAATGGACAAGTTAATGGGTCAGTTACCCGAACCAGCTTGCTTTTACCGGGTGTTGTGTTAGACAATGTTGTTATTGCACTGAAGGATAAAGAAGACAATCTTTC
>JAYVKT010000152.1:0-2860 GCA_043768195.1 Chitinophagaceae bacterium
TTGAAATCACCCTGCAATCAAAAACAACTATTTCGCAGCAGGCAATGGGGCAGGCTATTGATTTTAATGTAGAAGGCATGGGCAAGCACAGTTACAAAGTAACCAATACCACAGAAGACAATACTACCCTTAACCACCAGGTACAACATATCACTTTCGCTTTTGATGGCATGGGGCAAAAAAGAAAATTTGATTCCAAAGAAGACAAGGATATTAACGGCCAGTATGGCAAACCCATAAAAGACATGCTCGAAAAAAAGTATGACATTATAATTGACCCTACCGGTCTTGTAAAAATGGTTATGCCTGAAAAGATAGTACTATCAGAAACGGACAGCCGCATGGCCATCATTACCAGTATGCTGAAAGATGTGCTGGATCTGGTGCAGCCACCCAAAAAAGGCGGGCCCAGTTTTTTTAAAGTAATGCCCGATGGTGAGGGTGGCAAAGGTGATAGCTGGACTACTTCGTACGAGGCAGGTGGTGGCAAAGTGGAAGCAGGCTATACCATTGCTGACATTAATGATTCAACCATTGTAGTTGATTTTATTGAAAAATCAGTTACCGTTACCAAGGCAGAAATGATGGGCAGTGAAACTACAACCATGATGAATAATAAATCAACTGGTAAAATTATCCTGGATCGTGTTACCGGCATTATGCGGGAAAAAACAATTAATACCGAATCAAACGGAAATACAGAAGCATCGTTCGGCACATTACCGGTTACTTCAAAAACGACTGCTGTTATTACGGTAAAGCAGGTGCAATAAAAAACCTTCCTGTGGGGGAAGGCTTTCTACTGTATCAGTAATTAATTTTATGGTTTGGGCTCTTTACGTTGTACCAATACAATGGAGTGCTTTTTGTTTCCTGTTTCAGCTTCAATTTCAACCACATAATTGCCGGAAGAAAAATTGCTTACATCAATAGTGTGTTTATTATCACTATTAATTCTGGCGGTATAAACTATTTCACCCAATGAGTTAATTAGTCTTACTACCCCTTTGCGGTATGATTCAGGAAACTCAACATTCAGTTGATCTTTTACTGGGTTAGGATATACAATAAAGGATCCGCTGCTTTTAATTTCTACTTTTACAATGGCAGAATAGCTAAACTTTCCATCAACATCCACTTGTTTTAACCTGTAATAATTTACCGGAAGTGGGTTTTCATCCATTTGAATATAAGTGCCGCCATTTATTCCTTTGGTATTTTGAGTGGCGATTGAAACCCACTCTCCCCTTACATTTTGTCTTTCTATCTCAAAACGGCTATTGTCTGTTTCAAAATCAGTTACCCAGTTTAGCTGCACCCTGCGACCAATATCTCTTCCGGTAAATGACAACCAGCGAACAGGAAGAAATATACAACCATTGGGAAGGGTGTAAGTAGTGGTTACACTCTGGCAATCCGGATTAGTAATAGTTAATGTTTGTGATGTGCCTCCTAAAGCAGCAGGCCAAACATTATTAAATGTAATCTGTGTGGGATTCACAAATACGAGATTGGTAATGGAAGCACCGGTTCCGGTAGTAGTAACAGCGAGGCGGTTTGTGTAACCTGTTCCGGGATCAAAAAACTCTGAATTGTTGACAGACGTTCCATTTAGCGTAACTGGTATAGACCTGTTAGCACCGCTTTGGTTTCCACAACCCAATGCACCTGGTGAAACAGGCGTAGCAGGTGGCGGGGCTTGCAGTTGAATAGCCCTTACACCCCAGCTATTAGTTCCATTGCAAAATTCCTGAAAAGTCCACATCGTCATATCATCTAATGGATCCACTATAGTCTGTGAATAATCACCCCATCTTTCAGGGCTTCCTGACTGATTATAAGCAGTAGTAGAAACTGTTGCTGCTACAAAAGTTTGTTGTGTACCAGCCGCATCAGTTCTGTATCTTCCTGCCACACCACAATCAGCTCTAAACAAAGTTCCGGCAGTAGATGCGCCAATAATGGAATGACCCTGGCCACTGGTACCGATAGAGGGTATAAAAAAACCTCGTGGATCAGCGGCGGCATTATCAAATAAAGTGCCCGACTGGGTAAGTGTTGGAGCAGTAGAAAGATTATCAATCTGGTACCAACGACTACCGTTTCTATTGCCCGTACTTGAAGCTACTCCTGACGTATTTACCTCAAAACTATGAGCCGTCCATAGTGAACTGACACCTGTAATTTTATTTTTTCTTATCATAGCAGCAAACAATCTGTCATCTAAATCATCTAACCCGGTGGCAGGGGTGCCTAGTGCAGGTTGTGCATTACCAGTTTGGCCGAGTGGAAAGGTAGTAGCAGGTACTGTAAGATTAATAGTAGCCGAGGCAGTAGGCGTAGCTCCGGGTGTACTTATTCGCCGAAAAACCAGAGTGCTGAAAACTCCTGCATCTACTCCCACAAAATAGCCCTGTGTAGCTGCAGGATCATCATTATCCACCCCTTGAGGTGTGTATATACCTGTTGACGATGTTCCAGCCAGATGGAATGCTGTGGTAACAATAGGACCGCCGACTATTAGGGAGCTTTTTCTTACCACAAAGAGTGAACCTCCAAAAAAAGTAGTGCCGGCAGAGTTAAACATATTTCCTCCGATATATAATGCATTCGCATCCACACCCAATGTGGGATAATCAAAAAACCCACCAATATATCCTGCCGGCACAGCAGGAGGTGAACTGATAGCGTCATACACAAATGAAAAGAATGTAAAACTTGCGAGTCCGCTGATTGTAGGGCCACTACTCATTGCAATTACACAAGGGTTAGATGCTGCAGCCAAATCAATAGCGACTATAAACCACCGGTTGCTTAGTCTGTCATACCGCACATGCGGATCGCTGGTTCCATTTGGTGC
>JAYVKT010000153.1:0-2091 GCA_043768195.1 Chitinophagaceae bacterium
CTTAACAGTGCAGCAAATAGTACCCATAGAAATAAATGATACATTCCTTGTAATTGGAAAAATCCATTCTATTCAATTGCAAAATGGGCTATTAATGCCGGATGGTTTTATTGATTTACACAAGGCAGAAACAGTTTGCAGTAATGGAATTGATAGCTACTATTCCACTAAACCGCTTGGCCGCCTGCACTATGCAAAACCCGGACAGCCACCGGCACTAAAATTCCCCAATGAGTAATAGATTGTTTTTATCTGCCCGATGGGAATACCTTGCTATGTTTAACTACACGGTAGATCCGCAAATTTTACAAAAGCATCTGCCTCCCGGAACAGCGTTAGATTATTTTGATGGTAAGGCACTGGTAAGTATTGTTGGTTTTTTATTTAATGATACAAAAGTTTTAGGCATCCGTTGGCCTTTCCATGTAAATTTTGAAGAAGTCAACCTGCGTTATTATATTAAGCGTTTTGACGGCACTCAATGGAAAAGGGGAGTAGGGTTTGTTTCGGAAATTGTTCCCAAATCCCTGATAGCCGGAATGGCTAATTTGTTATACAATGAACATTACAGCACAGCAAAAATGGGGCACCGCATTATAGAGAGTACGGATAATTTATTTGTAGAGTATAGCTGGAAAAAAAGAAACCAACCCCGGAATGTTTTACAAGTAAATGCAGTGCCAGCACTGCAGGATATTGAAGCAGGCTCAGAGGCAGAATTTATCTTTGAGCATTATTTTGGTTACAATCAACTTAATGCAAGAACAACTATTGAATATGCTGTAAATCACCCCCGGTGGAAAATTTATCCGGTGACAGGCTTTTCCATTGATTGTGATATTGAGAACCTCTATGGAAAGGAATTTGTACCCTACATTTTGAACAAACAGCCCCACTCTGTTTTTCTTGCAAAGGGATCGGAAGTAACTGTAAAAATGCCTTTAAAAATAAGGGCAGTTAAAAAATAGCTTGAAGAAGATGCGGCAATGAGCACTTAAAGCAGAATTTATAGTTTTAAAAAAGCATTTTGCTTGCACCTGAATTTAGCAAATGCACCTTTTATCAGAGTAGTAAAACTAGGAACTTTCAATTATCGGGTTTCAGCTATTTTTGCACCTACTTTATTAATGCTATATGAATAACCCGCCCCCAGCGATTTCTTTTGACAATTCAGAATTCGCTTTTGAATATAAAACTGATAAGCAGCTTAAGAAAGCTCAATTCCTTTTTTCTATGATGGGAAAGCCCTGGCTTGTAAAAGCAGGCACCAACTTAGCCCCCTGGTCTATTAAAGCAGGGTTGCCGGTAAAGGGGATTATCCGAAGCACAATTTTTGCACAATTTGTTGGTGGCGAAACATTAGATGAAACAGCCGTAGTGGCAAAAAAGTTAGGTGAGTATAATGTAAAAGTCATTCTTGATTACGGTGTGGAAGGCGGTGATGACGGAGAAAAAGGATTTGATGATTCAACAGATGAATTCATCCGGGTGATAAACTATGCAGCCACACAGCCCAATATTCCTTTCATGAGTATTAAAGTAACCGGCTTTGCCGGGTTTGCTTTGTTAGAGAAGCTTGATGTGATGATGCATGAAGCCGAAGGAACATTAATGAAACGTTTTTTAAAAGCTGTGGATGCATTAACCCCCGCTGAAAAGGAAGAATGGCACCGTGTACGCCATCGTATGATGCGGATTTGCGAAACAGGAGCAGAAAAAAAAGTGGGTGTACTGGTTGATGCAGAAGAAACCTGGATACAGGATCCGGTGGATGCACTCACTATTTTAATGATGGACACATTTAATAAAAACCGTTGCGTTGTTTATAATACCATTCAGCATTACCGGCACGACAGGCTACAGTTCCTGAAAGATTGTTATGCGGCAGCCGTGGAAAGGAATTTTATTCTCGGTGCCAAGCTGGTTCGGGGTGCTTATATGGAAAAAGAAAGGAAACGGGCTGCTGAAAAAAATTATCCATCACCCATACAACCCAGTAAAGAAAGTAGCGACAACGACTACAATGCCGGCCTTGAGTTTTGCATCGAACATTTAGATCGTATTGGTTTAATTGTTGCTTCGCACAATGAA
>JAYVKT010000154.1:0-5694 GCA_043768195.1 Chitinophagaceae bacterium
AGTTCAGACGTGGCTCTTCCGATCTATAAAATTGAATAAGTTTTTTTTCTTCCTGCTGCCAGTTTAATGATTCTCTTGCTTTGCTGCAGTTTTCTTTTAGCCTTGTGTATAGAACATCATCCGTCAACAAATTGTTGATAGCCCCTGCAATTTTTTTTGGAGAAATATCATCCAGCAGTACGGCTACTTCAAACAGGGTGTTTATTTTCTGATATTCAGGATAGTTGACTGTTATTTGTGGAAGACCAGCATGTATATAGTCAAACAGTTTGTTAGGTAAGGCGAGATACTGATTTAAGCCTTCTTTTTCTGGTACTGAAATTCCGATATATGCACTTTGGGAAAACCCTATTAATTTTTCAGGGGATAACATCCCCGTTAATTCTATCTTTTCTTCTAACTTATAATCACTGATTATTTTTTTTAATTGGGGCATAAAATTACCATCCCCGCAAATTATTAGTTTGCTGTTTACCCATTGCATGGCGGGTATCAGGTATTCAAGCCCCCTTCCCTCATTAACTGCTCCCTGATAAAGTATAAATTTTTCAGCAGGCTTTCTGATTTCAAGCGGTTGCAGCACCGGCACATTCCGGATTGTTCTGAAATTAACATTATAACGGCGATGAAATTCTTCTGCAATACTTTCACTCACCGTATAGCCCCATTTAAATTGGGGTACTGCTTTTTTTTCAATCTTCAACCAGGCTTTTTGAATAGCTGGCCGGGTTGTTACTTCCTTTAGCTCAGTAAATAACTCATGGGCATCATAAATACGGGGAATCTTTTTCCACCGGGAAATATAGAGGCAGGGGAGGATAGTGTCCAGGTCAATGGCACAAATAGTATCCATCTTTTTAAAAAGCAAAAAGAAAAACAAACGGATATTATATTCGGCATAAAACAATTTTGTTTTTGTAAACCAGCAATGAATCCTTTTTTGCCCGATTTTTTTTTCTGTCAATGGGAGGGAGGTGGCCAGCTTTCTGCCGACTAAAGTAACTGCATATCCATTTTCGGCCAGTGAAGTGCAGATGCGGTGCATTCGCTGGTCGTAAGTAAGATCATTAGTAACTGTAAAGTATATCCGTTTCAACAGCTTGGTTTGAAAGAAAAAAAGGTTTTGCAAATATGCAAAACCTTCAACTTTAAAACTATTAAACTTATAAGTCTTTATTGCCCCATGTTCACCCCATCCATACCATCGCTGCCGGGGTTCTTGTTGTTCTTACGCTTAAAAAGGTTGGGATCAAACTTGCCAAATCTCCAGTTGAAGCTAAGCCTTGCCACCTGCGGGTCACGACGACGGAAAACATCTTGTGTAAAAAAGGGTGATTCGGAATGAATATCAGAACGACGGGTTCTGAAAATGTCATTGATATTAAACGAAACAGATGCCTGCTTGTTTTTCATAAACTCATAGCGGAAACCGGCATCAACAAAATAGTTAGCCCTTACAAAACCTTGTGAAGATGTTGACTGGCCAAACATGCCGCCACCACCGCCACCAAACATGCCACCACCGCCACCACGGCCACCGCCGCTACTACCCCCGCTTCCACCAGGAGGCAAAATTGTTTTAGACTGATATTCGCCAGATAACTGCATAGAAAAATTCTTAAACAGTTTGAAAGTGTTGTTCAATTTTCCAAACCAGCTTGCAAACTGTTCTTGATCTGGCTGCCCCGCTATGCCGGTATTGATTTTTGAAGTAAACAGGTTCATGTTGGTGGTCATATCCCACCACTTGGTCATCTTTGTTTTTAATGTCAGTTCCAAACCGGTTACATAGCTTGATGAAGCATTGATATAAGTGTTGATTAATATGTCTTTTCCTGTAGTGGTACTGGTTTCCTGCACCTGGAAACGGGTTATTAGATCAGTAGTGTTTTTATAATAAACAGAAGCTAACAGGTTGTCTTTATTTTTCTTAAATGTTTTTTGATAAGAAAGTTCAACTGAATTAGTGAATTCAGGTTTCAAATCCGGATTGCCCCTGTTGATATTTAAAGAATCAGAAAAATCTGTGAATGGGTACAATTGAAAGAAATTGGGGCGATTAATCTTTCGGGTATAGTTTAACTGTACTTCCTGGTCATTTTTCATTTTATTGGTTAAAAATATACTTGGGAAAAGGCTTACAGGAAACTCAATATTAAATACCTGCCCTTTATCTGGCAGCCTGCCCTCATAGTCAGAGCTTTCTAACCTTAATCCTAACTGATAACCAAAGGTCTTAACCTGGTTTGTATAGGTGGTATAGGCGGCATATACTTTGTCTGTACTGTTGTAGTTAACAGATGAAAGTGGGTTGTAAATATCGGTGCCAGTGGGAGAAATGAAAAAGAAATCATTTTTGTTATCTACTTTTCTGATGCTTACCCGTGCACCCATTTCTAATTTTGATTTGTCTGTAAGTGGGTTGGTATAATCAGTTTGAAAAACAAAATTCTCGTTTGTTCCTGCACCATCCTGTCTTTGAGAAGATGTCTTTAACACATTTTTGTTAGAATAGTCTAATGAATCAGATTTAATCAGGTTAGAGTTTGAATTTTTGCTGGCACTGTAGGTTACATCAGCTGTTAGCTCATGTCCCTGTTTAGGAAAATTTCTTTTATAGCTGAGTGTAGCTCCTTTATTCCGGAATGAACTGGTTGAATTAGAAAACCGTTCAGCCAGTGATGATGTTATAGGTGAGCTTAGTACATCTGTTTCCATACTGCTAAATGTAGTTGGCTTAAAACTTCCCTTTACCATGTTTCCTGAAAGTGAAATGGTATTTCGGTTGTCAATAAAATAATCAAACCCTGCCCGGCCAAAACCAAAGTAACCAATCTGTGTACTCTTGTCGGTTTGAAATAGCTGACTGCCTGGTGTGCCATAGGTAAGGCGGTCTGTAGTTCCCGTACTAATTGATTTACGCTGATTGAAATTTCCGCTTACAAAGAAATTTATTTTTTCCTGCCTCACATTTAGATCTGTTCCTATTCCTATTCTTGCTCTTGAATCAATATTGGTACGGATACTTCCATTGTAACCAACCTTTTTATTCTTTTTCAGCACCACATTGATAATACCGGCTGTACCTCCCGATGCGTCAAACTTAGCAGAAGGGTTGGTTATTATTTCCACACTCTCAATTACGTCTGCCGGAATCTGATCAAGGCTCATCGTTGTAGGGCGACCATCAACAAATATTTGCGGCGAGTTATTTCTCATCGTTAAGTTTCCATCAAGATCAACACTAACAGAGGGTATATTTTTCATTACATCTATTGCGGTTCCGCCTGCCGAAACGATATTTTTATCTACATTAAAAATTTTTCGGTCGATGCCTAATTTTAGCCCTTGATTGGATGCTGCTGTTACGGTAACATTGTCAAGCATTTTTTCCTCAACTTCCACTTTTACATTGCCCAAATCTTTATCTAAGGCGCCCATCATAGCACTCATATCTCCGCCCATTTTAATATCGAATGAAACGGCCTGTTCGAATGATTTGTAACCAACTATGCTGATTTTTAATTTAGATGACCCAATAACAGGGATATTGTCAAGGCTGAACTCGCCATTTGCTTTTGTAAGCATACCGGCAATTACGGTTTCCTTTCTCTTCTTGGTCGTAGTATCCATTTTATTCTGGATCAGTTGTACGGAGGCATATTCGATTGGCTTGCCAGTCTTTAATTCTATTACTTTACCATAAAACCTGCCTGTCGGCATCTGGCTTCCGCCAAGTCTCCCGCCGGTTCCTGCAGGTGGCTGGGAAAATGCTGTAAGTGACAGTAATACAATGGATAAGGTTAAGAAGGAATTTCTCATTTATAAGAATTTAATGTTTAGACGTTTAAAGGTGTTTCAACTTGCTGACAGTACTATGACAACTTGATGAATGGCAGTATGACAAGTATAAAAGGGAAAAGTTCGATTGAAGCCCTTGATTAGGGATTAGTTGGTCAGTTGGGTAATGATTACCTGCACCAGGCCAATAATAAAACCAATAACGGCCCCAATAATTTCGACAAACCTGAATTCTTTCGACATGATCTGTAAAAGCACTTCTTCCAATTTGTCGGAAGAAAAGCCGGCTACTTTTGTAATAACGATTTGTTCCAGATCCAGTTCATCTTTCAGGTTGGCAGCATATTGTTTCATTACCTGCGGAAACAATATTTCTATCTCCTTCATAAAGGATTCTTTCAGTTTGCCGATAGTTTTATCACCGATAAACATACTAATCACCGGCATTTCGGTGCTGAGCCTGTTGCGTAGAAAATCATCAATATGATTTTCAATCATCGGCATTATCTTTTTTAAATTTTCAGGGCTGCTTATTTTCTGTTCTATGTCATCAAAAGATAAAAATTCGGCACTGACAAGTTTGCCCAGTTTTTCTGCAAATTGCTGTTGCCGTTTCGGAAATATTCCCTGAAAAGTTATTCCCAATAATTTTTTTGGCTGTCGTGGATGAAACAACATTTTAATGGCTACCCAATTGGTAACCCAGCCAATAAATGCAGAAATAACAGGGATGATAATTAAAAGCCAGTAATTCATTATAATAAAAAGCGAAATGTGTTGTGTAAAGTGTGCAAAGAAACAGAAAGGAATAGCAGATGCAAAATCTCGTTTGGGATAAACCTTGTTTTTCTATACTTTTGTTGCTCGCAAAACGGTAGCCATAGCTCAGTTGGTTAGAGCATTAGATTGTGGTTCTAAGGGTCGTGGGTTCGAGCCCCATTGGTTACCCGGATATAATAAGCCTCTCATTTGAGAGGTTTTTTTATTAAAACCATTCATCAAAAACCCTTGTTAAAAGGTTATAAAGACAAGAAAAGCAACGTTTTTGCGTTATTTTTGAACTATGCATAATGCAATTAAATACCTTTTGAATATGAAAAGACTTCCAATTGTGATAATGATGGTGGTAGCAGGTTCATTTCTTGCCTTTAAGACGATGGGAACTGGTACCCGTACTTCTTCCGCTAATCCCCCCTCTAAGTATGAGCAAATCCTGAAAATAGTAGGCGAAATGTTGTTAGGCGCCCATTACAGCCCACAGGATATTAATGATGAGTTTTCGAAAAAAGTCTTTAAAAAATTCATTGCCGATCTGGATTCTGACAAAAACATGTATCTGGAAAGCGACATGGCAGCCCTTACTAAGTATGCAACAAAAATTGATGATGAAATAAAAGGGTCGGCCGTAGAGTTTTTTCTGACAGCCGGTAAAATTTTTAATAAGCGGATGGAAGAGTCGGCTGTAATGTATAACGAAATGCTGGCAACTCCTTTTGATTTTACCGCCGATGAAGATGTAATACTTGATGCAGATAAATTAAACTATTCAACTACCGATGCGGAACGGAAAGACCGTTGGAGAAAGAAGTTGAAATTTATGACCCTCGAACGGTATGTTGACCTGATAGATACAAGAGAAAAAAATAAAGGAAAAGAAGGATTTATTGCAAAGACAGATGCTGAATTGGAGAAAGATGCCCGGGAAAGAGTTAAAAAGATAATGGACAGAACATTTGATCGTTTCCGTTTTAAATTTTCAGATGATGACAAGTTTAACCTGTTTGTAAATGCCATCACCACTACGATGGATCCCCACACTGAATTTTTCCCTCCGGTTGACAAAAGATATTTTGATGAAGAAATGAGTGGCATTTTCTATGGTATCGGTGCTTC
>JAYVKT010000155.1:0-6797 GCA_043768195.1 Chitinophagaceae bacterium
CGGGGCTTCGTCTATAAAAATACCCACCGCCCATTTTTGTCCTGAGATAAGACTCATATTTTTTCTGTTTACAATACCACCACCTTGTATTTCAATCTGCTGAATACGGTTTTTTATATAGTCAACAGCATTCATTGATTTATCATTAGCTGGCTGGTTTATGTTATCAATATTAACCTTTCCAAGAGATCGGAAAACACCTGTTGTGTATTTTTCATTTACAATATCAATTGGCTGTTTATTAGAGACAGCATGAACAGTAACTCTTTCGAGTTCCTTTATTTCATCTAACCGGGATTTTACATAACCATACCTTATATTCACTTCTTGCTTTGCTAATGTATTATTAACATCCTTCGCCATTACATTTTCTGGCATACCCGGGGGTGTTGCAGACATCCCTTTTGCAAATGGACTATCATTCACAATTACCAATGCTTGCCGTGATTTACCCTTACTATCAGTATATGCATAAAAAAGTTTTGCTTTTCCAAAAAACAGCAGCGAATCAAGATTGAAATTACCAGCAGCATCTACCGGTATTTCATAGTTCTGCGTAGATGAATCTTCTGCTTCAAGATAAATACTCAATCTTCCGTTCACTAAGGCTTCTTTATTTTTTTCGTCCATTACCCGTCCGCTGATAGCAATAAATGGCTGTTCATTATTTTTATTTTCCGGATGTTGACCAGCCAAAATATTTGTCCAGTTATAACGGCTCCAGCCGTGTGTAAGCAGCAGGTTGTCTATGGCTTGCTTTGTGGTATCATTACGGTTAGCAAAATACCAGGCGGGGTTGAAAACATATCCTTTTAAATCACTCGTTAATAGTAACCTTGACCAGATATTGTCATCATCATTAAAACTGCCGCCGGAAGCATCCGTAATGGAAACGGAGCAGCTTCGCTGTATGGCTTCCGGAAAATTTAACTCAATAGTGTTCTCTGCTCTTTTCTCAACAGACATTTTAATTTCGGCAAGGGTGGCATTACTAACATATTCCTGATTATCAACAAACGTAAGCCGCTCTGCCAGTGGCATGCCATCTTTATTAAAAACGGTGAAATGTAAAATGCCCGATGGCAGACTATCTGTTACCAGGTGCCCGATTACAGAAGGGTAGTCTTCAAAAGCAATTTCAGTTTCATAAACCAGGTGGTTATTAATTTCGGCAACCAGCACTACGGTTTCAAATAGTGCTTTATCTTTTTCACTGCGGGAGAGTTGAAATTTTTTACCCCTTGTGCCATCCTGCATTTTTTCATCCTGAATTTTCAGGTTAATGCCAGACACCTTTACTTCTGGTAACTGGTAGGTTCTTTTTCCTGCATCCGTTTCTACATCTGCTATATATTTTTTACCTGCCTGTGGTTTGAAAGGCACTTTGCCAATTCCATCATGGAATGTTTTAAACGAGGCGATTGTTGTTCCTTCCTCGGTACGGATAATGCCATTGGTTTCTACCGGTGTGCCCCACTGATCAACTGCTTTGAAACCAACTACGGTTAAAATGCCATCAACAAGATGACCGCTTTCCGGAAAAAATTGCAAAGAAACATTTTGTGCAGCGGTTTTCACATTTGAAGAAGCCGCTGAAGGTTTAAAAACAAAAATGTTTTTCTTATAGATAAACGCTTCTTCATAATCAAGCATGGCGGGTGTAATAGCCCTCAGGTAATAGTTTCCCTGTGGAAGTGAATCGGGGACATCAATACTTCCTTTTGCAACCGCTCCATTTACCGGAAATGATTTTATGCTTACTACTTCACCTTTGTCGTTTGTGAACTGCAGGTATAAATTATTGCTAACGCCGCTTGGCTTTCCGTCGCTAAATAAATATGCTTTAAAAAAAATAGTTTCCCCCGCCACATAGTATTCTTTATCGTAGTGGATATAAATTTTCTGTGGCTGATCAACAGCCAGTTTATTTAGCGCTGCTTCAAATTTTTGGGCTGCCAGTTGAGAAACAACGAACAATAAAACGAGTGAGACGGTAAGCAAATTCTTCATGTGGCTATTTTGCAGGTAAATTAACTAATTCTTTTGCCGGGGAAAGGTTCTTTTATTTCAACGGAAATCCAATCGGATGAAGATGGCTTTTCGGGTCTTTGCGCTGCATCTGAATCAAGGCTAATTTACCGTATCATCAAATTTTGTTCCCATCATCGACCGGAATTCAGGTATTCCGGTTTTCATTTCGGCATTGTCGCCAAATATTTTTTTCAGGTTCTTATTCATTATCTCCAATACCAGTTTCAAATCTTTCTCTGTTTTTACTTCCCCCCGATATACGTTTTCCTTCAAACCAGTTTCCCTTTCAGTGAAATGTGCCCATTCATATTGCCCGTTCTTTTTCTTTTTGGCCAGAAATTTATACCGGCCCGTACCGGGTATGCTACCACTTACAACAGCAATGGCTATTTCTTCGCCCTTTTCTACATTCATTACTGCAAACTGTTCCATTATTTTTTATTCTAAAAATAAACCTATTTGGCTACCGATGCTTATCTACGGGCAAATTTCCCGTCGCAATCAGTAAATTGCAATGCTACTTATGCCCTTCAATCTCTATAACCCTTTCCCTCCCGCCGGTGATCAGCCGGATGCCATCCGCCAGCTAACGGAGGGGATAAACAATGGAGAAAAATATCAAACTCTTTTAGGCGTAACCGGAAGCGGCAAAACATTTACCGTTGCCAATGTAATTCAAAATGTGCAGCGGCCAACCTTGGTGTTAACACATAACAAAACATTAGTAGCACAATTATACGGAGAGTTTCGTCAGTTCTTCCCCGAAAATGCGGTTGAGTATTTTGTTTCGTATTATGATTACTATCAGCCGGAAGCTTATATGCCCGTAAGTGATGTATATATTGAAAAAGATCTGAGCATTAATGATGAGCTGGATAAACTTCGGCTGAGAGCAACATCAAGTTTACTAAGCGGAAGACGGGATATTATTGTAGTGGCATCTGTCAGTTGCATTTATGGTATGGGCAATCCGACCGATTATGAAAATGGCATCATCCGTATTAATAAAGGACAAACCATTTCAAGACAGGCTTTTCTTCATGCTTTAGTTAATTCTACATACAACAGAACTACGCTGGAATTTAACCGGGGAACTTTCCGGGTAAAAGGCGATACTGTTGATATTAATCTTCCTTATGTTGATTATGGTTACCGCATTACTTTTTTTGGCGATGAGATAGAAGAAATAGAAAGTATTGATGTAGTGACCAGCAAACGAATCGGCCTGATGGAAAATGCTGCCATCTTCCCTGCTAACTTATACGTAGCCCCAAAAGATATTCTGCAACAGGTGCTTTATGAAATGCAGGATGAAGTGGCTGCACAAGCCGAATATTTTAAGAAAGAAGGAAAATACATAGAAGCACAACGGCTGAGTGAAAGGGTGAACTACGATATTGAAATGATACGGGAGTTAGGTTATTGTAATGGCATTGAAAACTACTCCCGGTTTTTTGACAGAAGAAAACCAGGCACCAGGCCGTTCTGTTTATTAGATTATTTTCCTAAAGATTATATAACTATAATAGATGAAAGCCACCAGACCATTCCGCAGGTAAGTGGTATGTATGGTGGTGACAGAAGCAGAAAATTAGTATTGGTTGATTATGGTTTCCGTTTGCCTTCTGCATTAGATAACCGCCCGTTGAATTTTCATGAATTCGAATCGCTGACGAATCAAACGATCTTTGTTTCGGCAACGCCGGATAATTATGAACTGGAAAAATCAGAAGGCATTGTTGTAGAACAAGTGGTGCGGCCAACTGGATTGCTGGAACCGCCGATTGAAATTCGTCCTTCAGTAAACCAGATTGATGACTTGTTGGATGAAATTGATAAGCGAATAAAAATGGGTGATCGTATTTTAGTAACCACCCTCACCAAACGGATGGCGGAAGAAATGGATAAGTACCTGCACCGCATCAATGTGAAGTCAAAATATATTCACAGCGAAGTTCATACGTTGGATAGAATAGAAATACTCCGGGAGCTGCGGCTCGGAACAATAGATGTGCTGGTAGGAGTGAACTTGCTGCGGGAAGGATTAGACTTACCAGAAGTTTCATTGGTAGCCATACTTGATGCAGACAAAGAAGGTTTTCTCCGCAATGAAAAATCGTTGACGCAAACAGCAGGCCGTGCCGCCAGAAATGTAAACGGTCTTGTTATTTTTTATGCAGATAAGATGACGGATAGTATGCAGAAAACGATTAATGAAACTAACCGCCGCCGGGAAAAACAAGTTGCCTTTAATATAGAACATGGCATTACTCCAAAAACTGTTACCAAATCAACCAAAGAAGTATTTGCCCAAACATCTGTATTAGACATTAAGGGATATGACCCGGCCAACCCTTATGCCATTGCGCCTGATGAAGACATGATAACAATAGCTGCAGAAGATCAGGCGGAATACAAAACCATCCCACAGACAGAGAAAGCCCTTTCAAAAATTAAGAAAGAGATGGAAAAAGCAGCGAGAGACCTGGATTTTATGGAAGCGGCGAGATTGAGAGATGAAATGTTCCGGTTGCAGAAGGAGCTGACAGAGATGAAGAAATAAGTGGTACTCGTAGTTTTACGAATCTGTCAAGAGTATTTCTGCCTGATTTGGTTAAATATCTGCACCCCTATCTTGCAAAAAAAAATACCCCGTTCTATCTTAGCAGAAGAATATCAGAGAAACCAATTTCTTACATCCATTCTTAAATCCAATATTATGAAAAGACGTGTCCGTAAAATCGCAAACTTCTTTGCATTCAACCTCCTCTTCTTCGCTTTGTACCTGAACTTTATTCACAAAGATAAAACTGCTGTTGGCGGTGGCGACCAAACTGTTCAGCCAAAAACAGCAGCCTTTAGTGGTACTGTGTTAGTAGACAATCCGGAACAATACCTGCAAAAGAAGAATGAAACTACTGTGGCTACCCAACAAGCTGTTTCGGTAAAAACTGAACAGAGTGAAGGCACAGCACTAAAACTTTCGATTAATTAAGCAAAGCAGCGTTAACATATCAGCACCCCGGTCGTAATGGCCGGGGTTGTTGTGTTTTTGGATGTGCCACTGTCACTGAAATCTTTACCTTAGGGGCATGGAAAAGAAAGTCTTTTTGCTTGATGCCTTTGCCCTTGTTTTCAGAGCTTATTATGCCCTTATCCGCAATCCACGGTTAACCTCCAAAGGAAAAAATACTAATGCCCAGTTTGGATTTACCAACGCATTGGTAGAGTTAATTAATAAACAAAAGCCATCACACATGGCTGTTTGTTTTGACACTTCGGCTCCCACAGAACGACATACCGATTTTGCTGCTTACAAAGCCAACCGACAGGAAACACCAGAAGACATCAGAGCCGCTGTGCCAGATATAAAAAAAATAATTGAAGCTTTTAACATTCCTGTCATTGCCATAGATGGTTACGAAGCAGATGATGTGATCGGAACACTGAGTAAGCTGGGTGAGAAAGCCGGTTATGAAGTGTATATGGTAACCCCCGACAAAGATTATGGTCAATTGGTTTCTGAAAAAATAAAAATATACAAACCAGCCTACCAGGGTGGCGATGTGGAAATAATGGGGCCAGCAGAAATATGTTCTAAATGGAATATAAAAGAGGTAAGCCAGGTGATAGATATGCTGGGTATGATGGGCGATGCAGTAGATAATATTCCCGGCATACCCGGTGTGGGTGAAAAAACAGCCGCCAAATTTTTAGCTGAATATGGTACATTGGAAAAAACCTTAGACAATGCAGATAAGATAAAGGGTGCAATGGGAGAGAAAGTGAAAAAGGGAAAAGAGATGGCAATATTATCTAAAAAATTAGCTACTATCATCACCAATGTGCCGGTGGAGTTTCATGAAGAAGATTTTAAATTAAAGGAGTGGAATAAAGAGGAATTAAAAGAAATATTTGCCGAATTAGAATTTAGAACACTAGGGAAAAGATTACTGGGAGAAGACTTTTCTGTTGCCTCTTCATCAAAAGGAGTGGTGGAAAAAGAAATACCACAGGGAGTGCAGACTGATTTGTTTGGAAACATAATAGAGAGTCAGAAGTCGGGAGTTGGGAGTCAGGAGTTAGCACCTGAAGATTCAGAAATTGCTGAAGGATTAACGGTGGATAAAAATATTAATAACACCCCACACAAATACGAAGCAGTAGAAACAGATGCAGCTATTAAGAAATTGGTAGCAGAACTAAAGAAGCATGATGAAATATGTTTTGATACAGAAACAACCGGCATTGATGCTAATGATGCTGAACTGGTAGGGTTGAGTTTTTCGGTAAAACCCGGTGAAGCATATTACGTTCCCTGCCCCGTGGATCAGAAAAGAACAAAAGAAATTCTTGCCTATTTTGAACCACTTTTTTCTGACGAAAAGAAAATATGGGTAGGGCAAAATACCAAATACGATTTACTGGTGTTGAAGTGGTATGATGTAGAAATAGTTGGAAAACTATTTGATACCATGCTGGCTCATTATGTAATTGAACCGGATGGAAAAAGAAGCATGGATGTTCTTAGTCAAAAATTTTTGGGGTATGAGCCAGTACCTATTGAAGAACTGATTGGAAAAAAAGCCCGCCTGACCGGCAAAAATAAAAATAATGAAGTCGGGCAGGGAAAGACCCAAGGCAGTATGAGAGATGTGGAGATAGAAAAATTAAAAGAATATGCTGGTGAAGATGCCGATATCACTTTGCAATTAAAAAATATTTTTGTCCCATTGCTTAAAAAGAAAGAGGTAGAAAAAGTTTTT
>JAYVKT010000156.1:0-4315 GCA_043768195.1 Chitinophagaceae bacterium
CCTGGGATGGGATTTCATTTAATAAGCCTGAATACAAAGGCATTGAAATTATTTACAGTACCCCATTTTATAATGCAAAAATTGATAAGCTAAGCCAAAGTATTATCAACCAGTTTAATAAAATAATGTTTGCCAGGCCCAGCGATATGGTTTTTCGTGGTTATGAAGTCACTTTCAGGTTTGCCCGTATGCTGTTGCAACATGGTGGTGATATTGCATCAAACCTTGCCAATAAGAGTACAAAAGTTTTTACCGACTTCGACATACAGCCTATTCTAAGCAAACAGAATATGACGCTGGATTATTTTGAAAACAAGAAACTGTATTTCCTGAAATGGCAGGATGGAACGCTAAAAGGAGTTTATTAAGCTGGTGTTGTTTGATTTATTCCTGCAGTCTTAATTAGTAGTATTCTGAATATTCGTTTTCGTATAACATTGCTTCCTCATCTTGCGAAAGAATTGCAGGCATCCCGTTAATATAATATGACCCCCCGGTAGTGCTCAATATAGACGGCTTGCCGTGTAGATTATTATTTTCATACTCAATTGCTGCTGTTCCTGAACCGGTAATCAAGGCCTCATTAAGATAAGCCACATATAATTTACCGCATTCAGATTCACTAATTGCTTGTGCGCCGGCTACTGTTGATATTCCCTGACTAAAAAAATTCTTCATTCTTGTGGAGTTATGCCAACGAAAATTACGTTGACGGGGCTTCACTTAGAATAATGGATCTTGGTATAAAGGAATTTCAGGGGATAAAGGGAACAAATTATCAAACTGGTTGTTTGCAATTTACATTTATAATAGAAAATGGATAGCTAAAAAGACTAAAAGGCATATTCTTAGCAGATGTAAATGTAATATCCATTTTCCGGAACTGCAAGTCAATAGTAGATTTACCATTATAGTATCAAGACTGGTGGCAACATATAAAAAGAGGAGGTTAAGTTTGCAATATGTATGTTGAACTAGAAACATCTGACGGGTACAAAACAATCTGTGATTGGCTTACCAGTAACGGGAAAAAACCCTTTGTGTTTCAACAGCAGACATGGCAGCATATAACTAATGGAGAAAGTGGTTTGGTAAATGCACCTACAGGTTGCGGTAAAACATTTTCAATTTTTTTAGGTTCGCTAATTGATTTTATCAATCATTATCCTGCGGATTATAAAATTAAAAAAAACAACGGCCTGCAATTGCTATGGATTACTCCGCTCCGTGCATTAGCGAAAGATATTGGCCGGGCCATGGAAGAAGTAATTGAGGAATTGGGCATGAGCTGGAAAATAGGTATAAGAAATGGAGATACAGAAACAGCGGAAAGAGCAAGGCAGAAAAAACAAATGCCTGAGATCCTCCTTATCACTCCTGAAAGTTTACATTTGTTGCTGGCACAAAAAGGATATACAGAAATTTTCCGGTCATTAAAAATTATTGCCGTGGATGAGTGGCATGAACTGCTGGGTAGTAAGAGAGGAGTTCAGGTAGAATTAGCGATTTCAAGAATAGTCGGGAGTCGGGAGTCATTAGCCAGTAGCCAGGAAAGAGTAGTATTCGATTCACAACTCATGACTCATGACTCACGACTCTCCATATGGGGTATTTCTGCAACAATTGGAAACCTTGATGAAGCGAAAGAAGTATTGCTATCTCCTTTACAGAAAAAAGGAGTAATCATTAAAGCCAACCTGCAAAAAAAGATAGAAGTAGAATCCATTATTCCAGACGAAATAGAAAAATATCCCTGGGCCGGGCATCTTGGTATCAAGCTGGCGCATAAAATTATTCCCATCATTCAGCAAAGCAAAACCACACTCATCTTCATCAACACAAGAGGGATGAGTGAAACATGGTATCAGACATTACTAACTGTGTGTCCTGAATTGGCTGGTTCCATTGCCTTACATCATAGTTCTATTGACAGAGAATTAAGAAATTGGATAGAAGACAATCTTCATTCAGGAAATCTGAAAGCAGTTGTATGTACTGCCAGTCTTGATTTGGGTGTTGATTTTCGTCCTGTGGAAACTGTCATACAGGTTGGTTCACCGAAAGGTGTTGCCCGTTTTTTGCAAAGAGCCGGCAGAAGTGGCCACAGCCCGGATGCGGTGAGTAAAATCTATTTTCTACCAACTCATTCTTTGGAATTAATGGAAGCAGCAGCTCTGAAGTCTGCAATGGCGAAAAATTTAATTGAAAGCCGCCCACCGATGATGCTTTGCTATGATGTGTTACTTCAATATCTGAATACTATTGCAATTTCCTATGGCTTTCTTCCTGATGAAACATACGAGGAAGTAACATCAACTTATTCGTACAGCCACCTGACAAAAGATGAATGGCAACAAATACTTTATTTCATTACCGAAGGCGGTAATGCCATGCAACAATATGATGATTTTAAAAAAGTAGAAATAGAAAATGGTGTTTACAAAATCAATAGCCGAAAAGTAGCGATGCGTCACCGGATGCACATTGGTACTATTGTGAGTGATACAATGCTGAAAGTAAAGTTTATGACTGGTGGATATATTGGGGTGATCGAAGAATATTTTATTTCAAGATTAGAACCGGGGGATGTATTTACCCTTGCCGGTAGAAATCTTGAATTTATACTGATAAAAGATATGACGGCATTAGTAAAAAAATCAAACTCAAAAAAATCAATGGTACCAAGCTGGAACGGTGGCAGAATGCCGCTGAGTGCTAATTTGGGAAAGAAACTTAGAGAGCAGTTAGCAGTTGCCAGCCGGCAATCAGCAACCGGCCTCCGTCCCACAGTAATAGAGCTTGAAGTATTACAGCCTCTCTTTGATTTACAACGACAACTCTCTCATGTTCCAAAAGAGAATGAATTGCTGATTGAACAAATTGAAACAAAAGATGGCTTTCACCTTTTTGTATACCCGTTTGAAGGAAGATTGGTGCATGAGGCAGTGGCAGCCATACTGGCTTATCGCATCAGCCGCATCACCCCTATCACTTTTTCCTTTGCCATGAATGATTATGGTTTTGAATTGCTGAGTGACCAGCCAATACCTGTTGATGATACCAATGTCTATGAGCTGTTTTCTCCTGCTGACTTATTGAATGATATCCAACGAAGTGTAAACAGCACCGAGATGGCGAAAAGAAAATTCAGGGATGTGGCTGTTATAGGTGGTCTTATTTTCCAGGGAATGCCGGGTGAAAAAAAGAAAGCAAGACATCTACAATCATCCGCATCTTTACTCTTTAAAGTATTTAGTGAATATGACTCCGGCAATCTGTTACTTCGGCAAGCCTATCAGGAAGTAATGGATCAGCAAATGGAAGAAGTAAGGCTAAGAGATATGCTGGAAAGAATACAACAATCAAAAACCATAATCACTTTTCCAAAACAACTCACCCCTTTCTGTTTTCCCATAAAAGTGGATAGTATGAGGGAAGATTTATCGTCTGAAAAATTAGAAGACCGGGTAAGAAAAATGCAGCAACAACTTAGCACAGATTAAAGGATTATTAAAAATGATTTCACGGATTTAAGACAAGCCAAAAATTTGCATGTGATTTACATCAAACTACATAAAGTAAAAAATCTGTGCTAATCCCTTCCAATCAATGTCATCCGTGTTTATCTTTACTCGCCTACCATGCAAAACCCTGTTCCCCATATTATCAGCAATAACACCTTCTGGGTTTCGCCGGAACGCAGCCTCTTTTGGGAAGAAGAAAATACACTCATCATTGCAGATATGCACCTTGGCAAAAGCGGCCATTTCAGGAAAGCTGGCATTGCCATTCCGCAAAGAATTTACAAAGCAGACCTGCAGCGGCTGATGGCATCTTTGTATTTATGCAAGGCAGAGCGATTAATTATTGTTGGTGATTTTACACACAGCACCATCAATAAGGAAATGGATTTGTTTATGAAATGGCGTAAAGATTTTTCATTGCTGCAAATTGATCTCGTAAAAGGCAACCATGATATATTGAATGACCAATGGTATGCAGCAGCTAATATCAATTTTCATGAATGGGAGCTGTTTATTAACGGCTTTTTATTCCGGCACGAAGATAAAAGGATTAAACACTATGAAATAATACCCGGGCTGCTTTATACATTTGTTGGCCATGTGCATCCCGGCTTCACCATAAAGGGTCAAGGTCGTCAATCGCTTCGGTTTCCCTGTTTTTACTTTGCAAAAGAACATTGCATCCTTCCTGCTTTCAGCAAGTTTACAGGAACCTATAAAGTAAAACCACAAAAAGGTGAAACAGTCTATGCCATTACCGGCACTGAAATATTGAAAATTGGTTAACGTTT
>JAYVKT010000157.1:0-26960 GCA_043768195.1 Chitinophagaceae bacterium
CATTCAATGTTTTTTCATCGGCATAATACCGCCCTTCGCCATGGGCAACAGGTATCTTATAAGTTTTTTCTGCCTCATTGGTAATAAAAACATTTTTACAAACGAACTGCTGATTGCCATTGCGCAGTAAAGCACCCGGTAATAGATGAGATTCACATAAGATTTGAAAACCATTACAAACGCCAAACACTTTTCCGCCGGCATTAGCAAACTCAATTACACTTTGCATCATCGGGCTGAAACGGGCAATGGCTCCGCAACGCAGATAATCACCATAGGAAAATCCACCGGGAAGTATGATACAGTCTTCGGTATTGAATTTAGAAAGGTCTTTGTCTTTGTGCCAGAGCATCGAAACGTCCTGCCCCAAATCGTCAGCAAGAGCATCATACATATCTCTGTCGCAATTAGAACCGGGAAAAACAACTACGCCAAACTTCATATTTGTGGGGGATTGAAGGACAAAGTTAAGAGTTCGAAGTTACTAGTCAGGAGTCTGGAGTCAAGAGCTTTAAATTTAAACGGTTTACTCTAATTGCGACCAGCTTACGACTAACGATTCAACTCTCTCACTCCTGACTAACAACTCACTAATCCCGACTCTCACTCTACCATCCAATTTCATAATACTGATAGCCCAAAATGAATGCTACCGTAAGCCAGAAAATAAGGAGGGGTATAATACGCAGTGTTGAATAAAGATACATGCAGGCATGAAAGGCGGCAAATGGAATAGCTGCCATTACCCAATTCTCAAACGTATCACTACTGTTCACAAAAGGGATAAAAATTGCCCCAAACAGGTATAATAATAAAAGACTCCAACCCTTCCTTACCTGTATCAGCATTTTTCGCAGGTTGTCCTGCACATAATAGCCGCCACCAAGAAAAGGTACAACAAGTAAAAAAGCACTTCCGGCAAGCCAGGCAGATTGCATAATAGAAGGCAGACCAATAGAAAAATGAGGTAATAAATGCTGCCAGCTCCATTGGTCGGTAATAAAAAGGTAAATGGCATAAAAATAAAATGGTGTTGTAACGCCAACAATACAAAGCACCCATTCATTCAGTTTAAATGGCCGCATTACTGCCAGAGCCAGCAAAATCCATACAATAAAAGTAATAGCCGGGAAAAACAAAAACGATGCGACACCAAGTGCAAGGCCAATGTTAAAGATGTCTCCTTTGGCATTGGGTTGGTTGTAAATTCTAAACAATCCTGAAAGAACAAACAACAAAATGGTATTAACAATAAGGGGGGCCGAAAAAAAGTTCCATTCGGGAAGTAATGACGTAATAAGCATATAAGCCATGCCGGGAAAGTATGTAAGGCGGCTCATCATCCGTTGGGTGTTAATAAACCGGGTGAGCATTATTGATTGCAGAAATAATAATGCAAAAGCAAGTATCGGGTAAAGTACCGGAGAAGACCGGCCGGTTGCTTCTAAAAAATGTAAAACTTTGCTGAATAAAACACCATCGCTGGGCCTGCCCGCAGGTATGTGCGGATGCAGGAACATCGGAAGTTTAAGCAACACCCCGAAAACCAGCAATAAAAATATATTGGCCGGGGTTTTTTGTTTAAAGATGCCAATCACGGATAATGGACAGTATTAATTAGTTCTGTGTATAATCAATCTTTGCAAAGCAAATATAGTTACGATAAAGGCAGGGAACAATCATTTGCCGGGCACTTACCTGTTTACCATATTTCGGCATAAACTCATATCCTTTATCAAGGTTCTTCAGGGTAGGGCTGCGGGTCATCGCCCCATCTGGTGCAATATTGTAATCGGATAACAAATTATTTCGCCGTTCCTGTTGGTTAAAAAGGAAGTGGATTTGCCCGCCGGTATTCATCAACTGATAAGAAAGCAAATCATCCGACTCATCATCATACTGGCTTTTGCCCATTACATTATTCCATTCCAGTTTTCCTTTATTGTCAAAAGAGAGAACAGTTATATTATCAGCATGATAACGGACTGCCTGGTTACTTGACCGGGATCTCCAGAAATAGTCGCTGTTATAAGGCGAGTAGTAATTGCTGTTATTAAAAGTTGACATATAGGGCGACCCATACAGATAATCCCAGCGGTTCCAGTTATTAAAACGGGAAGTAGTATAATAAGCCTCGGTGCCTATAATAAAGCCCCCGTCTTTTCTTGTTATAATATTCTTGATAAAATAATCATTGAAGGCTGTTTTAACACTGGCATCCCCCCTCGCTTCTTTTCGCAACTCATCGCTAAAAGCACTGGTGGTTTCAAAAAAGGGTTGGGCAGTTGTTTTATCCCATATATAAAAATAAAATCCATCTACATTGCCCTTTCTTTCCTGAAAGTAAAACGAAGTAAGGACGTATCTTTTATTGGCATTATCTACTTTAATGTGAATTTCATCGAGCCAGGTCTTCTCAATATTCAGTTCTTTCATTGCCAGGGTGTCTGCCTGTGCATATTTAACCACAAAAGCCGCCTTGCTTATATTATCATTATTGTTCCGGAAGAATTTTGTAAACACCATATCGCCATCGTTGTCAATATAAAAATCATTGATATAATCATTCCGTTCTTCCATCGGCACAGCCAGGCGGCTTTTCTTTAGCAGTTCCAGTTTATCATTCAGCAAATGGGTGGTCATCAGGTACGACCTCTTATTTTTACTATTAATCTTAAAGACAACTAATTTGCTCTTATCCTCGCTGCTCAATACGGTATAAATTTTATTGTTGGCAGCAAATCCGATATGGGTAGTATCCAGTTCTACTATATTTCCAATTTTTTTTCCATCAGAGCCTATTTTTGATGCCATACAATACACAACATTTTTTTTCTGGTACTGGTACACCATATAGCAAAAATCATTGTACGGGAAAAAGTCAACATTAATTAGCCTGTCATTATCGGGTACATAATCCTGTTCAGCTTTGGCCAGTTGCTGCATATCATTGTCTAATACGGATATCCAGACTTTGTTACGGGTATTTTTATAAAGCAGAAAATTGCCCCCGATTTTGCCGACGATTTCAAAATCCATCCGCCGACTATCATCCCTGTCGGGTTCAGAATAGATAATTTTCTGGGAAGAAGCCAAAATGCCCGGGCAAATAAAAAGTATAAATAATAACAACCGTTTCCCAACCATAGTATGCTGATTTTTTGCTGATTAAAGTTACAAGATAGCCACCAAAAAAAACCGTATTATTTTACAACAGATGCAGGTTTTTGTACTATTACATGAACGATAGACGGAAAACCTTAGTTGTGTGGTAACACTAATTTAGTGCCCGGTGGTTAATATGGACGAACGGTAAAATGTAAAGGTTTGTTCGTTCAAATTGATTTTTGCTTATACCTTTGCCGGCAACCTCAAGCAGAATTAAACAATCTGTATCTGCCTGTGTCATTAACCACGACTCAGGCAGACAAATAAAGACCCAAACAACAACCTACAAAAGTGAGAGTACCGACTAATAAAGTCACCGCCGCCGGATTACTTATTGCCCTTGGAATTATTTACGGCGACATTGGCACATCACCTCTTTACGTTTTCAATGCCATCACCAATGGAAGAGTAATAAGCGAAGAACTGATTCTTGGAAGTCTTTCCTGTATTATCTGGACACTCACTTTACAAACCACTATCAAATATGTAATACTGGTATTAAAAGCCGATAACAAAGGTGAAGGAGGAACTTTTGCCCTCTTTGCCCTAGTAAGGCGAAGAAAAAAATGGTTGGTAATACCTGCCATGATTGGTGGTGCCGCATTGCTGGCTGATGGTATAATTACGCCTCCTATTTCAATTACCTCAGCCATTGAAGGTTTAAAGGAGTTGCCCTATTTGGGAATAGAAGACGGAAGCAATACAGTAGTCATCATTGTTTTAAGCATTCTGGCACTTTTTTTCTTTATGCAGCAGTTTGGCACAGCTTCTATCGGCAAGATGTTTGGCCCGATAATGTTTATTTGGTTTACCATGCTGCTGGTGCTTGGCCTTATTCATGTTTTTGACGATCTGGCTATCTTCAAAGCACTAAGTCCACACTATGCTGTTCAATTTTTAAAGAACTATCCGGGGGGCTTCTGGTTGCTGGGGGCTGTGTTTCTTTGCACTACCGGCGCCGAAGCCTTGTATAGCGATTTAGGGCATTGCGGCCGCAATAATATCCGCAGTTCCTGGATTTATGTAAAAACATGTTTGCTAATACACTACTTCGGACAAGGAGCCTATTTACTTGCACACAGGAATGGTCTTCTCATTACTGAAGAAGTAAAAAAATCGTTGAGCATTAATGCCTTTTATGATTTGATGCCGCAATGGTTCATCATACCCGGTGTTGTAATTGCCACTGCTGCTGCCATTATTGCCAGCCAGGCAATGGTATCTGGCGCCTACACATTAATAAGTGAAGCCATGCGACTGAACCTGTGGCCCAAAGTAAAAATTCGTTACCCTTCGGAAGCAAAAGGGCAATTGTTTATTCCTGCTATTAACCTGTTAATGTTTCTTGGTTGTGTGGGAGTAGTGCTTTATTTCCGCAAGTCCTCTAATATGGAGGCTGCATACGGTCTGGCCATAATTGTTACCATGCTGATGACTACTATTCTGTTTGCCAACTATCTAGTACTCCACCGGGTAAAATCAATATGGATTTATATATTTCTCGGGGCATACCTTTAGTCGAAATGGGTTATCTCGTTGCATTGATGGTGAAGTTTACCCATGGCGGCTATATTACATTAATTATCGGAATGCTGATGTTCCTGGTGATGTATATCTGGTACAGGGCAAGAAAAATTAAGAACCGCTATGTGGAGTTTGTGCGGATGGAACATTATATACCCAAAATCCAGGAACTGAGTAATGACAAATCAGTTCCAAAATATGCCACCCACCTTGTGTATCTGACCAGTGCCAACAATCCCAAAGAGATTGAGCATAAAATCATTTACTCCATCTTAAACAAGAAACCTAAACGATCCGACATTTATTGGTTTGTGCATGTGGATACGGTGGACGATCCTTATACCTGTGAGTACAAAGTCGAGCATATCATTCCTAATGATATTATCAGGGTTGATTTTCGCCTTGGTTTCAGAATGGAGCCAAGAATCAACCTGATGTTCCGCAAAGTAGTGGAAGACCTGGTGGCCAATAAAGAAGTAAATATTATAAGCCGCTACGAAAGTTTGGCCAGCAGCAACACTGTTGGCGACTTCCAGTTTATGGTAATGGAAAAATATTTGAGCCAGGATAATGAGCTGCCATTTATTGAAAGAGTGATCATGAAATTTCATTTTTGGCTCAAAGAACACAGCCTGTCGGAGGAAAAAGGTTTTGGGCTCGATGCGGCTAATGTAACAGTTGAAAAATTTCCGTTGATAGTGGCTCCGGTTACAAATCTGAAATTAAAGAGAATCGAAGAGTAAAGAAAGTTCATAGCTCATGGTTGATAGTTCATAATAACCTAATTTCCGATACGGCAAACCATGAACCATGAGCTATGTACTAATCGCTGTTTTACCCCAATTCGTCTGGTATATCATCATCGGCATTGCCGTTCTTTCCATTCTTGCATACTTTCTGCAGGAAAAATTAATTTTTAAACCTGAGAAATTAAAACAGGATTTTGAGTTTAAATATGATGCCCCTTTCAAAGAATATTTCTTCGACATAGAACCCGGCGTTCGCATCAATGGGCTTCACTTTTACCGTGAAAAACCAAAAGGCTTAATACTGTATTTTCATGGCAACACCCGAAGCATAAAAGGCTGGGCCAGGTATGCCAAAGATTTTTACCGTTACGATTACGATGTTGTGTTGCTTGATTACCGTGGCTTTGGTAAAAGCACAGGTAAAAGGGGTGAAAAAGAGATGCTCAACGACATGCAATTTATTTATGAAAAACTCAGGGAAAAATATGGTGAAGAGCACCTGATTGTGTATGGCCGCAGCATGGGTAGTGGTTTTGCCACCAAACTGGCCTGCGATAACAGCCCCCGCTACCTGATTCTGGATGCCCCTTATTTTAATTTTCTCAGGGTAATTGAACGTTTTCTACCCATTCTGCCAGTTCGCATTGTACTTCGTTTCCATTTACGCACCGACAAATGGCTGCCGAATGTAAAATGTCATACCTATATTATTCATGGCACCAAAGACTTACTGATTCCCATTCGCCACAGCGAAGCGCTGCAGAAAATAAACCCGCAAAAAATCACCCTTATCCGCATCCATGGCGGCAGCCATAACAATCTTCCTTCTTTTGACGAGTACCACAATTTTGTGAGAGATATTCTAAAATACTAATAATTGACCCCGCAAGACCTAATCTCGTATTATTACCAGCCTGCTTTTGTTAATGATTGTCTAATTGATAACGCCAGCTTATGAATGGACTATTATTTGAACGTCTTACATAAAAAAGGAGGCTTTTATGAAATCAAAACTCTACATTCTATTTTTTGCAGGCATTAGTATCCTGGCTTTCTCCTGTAAAACTGCCAGTAAGCTTTATGAAAAAGGAAATTACACAGAAGCCGTAGAACTGGCCGCCAAAAAATTGCAGAAAGATCCGGACGATACAAAACTGTTGGACATTATTCAAAGCTCCTACCGCTATGCCGTAAATGATCACCAGGGACGCATCCGCAACAATGCAGAAAGTAACAATGAATTAAAATGGGAATGGATGTACAACGAATACGCATCTCTTCAGCGGATGTATGATGCCATTTACCGGGTGCCTTCAGTTTTCAATCTTGTAAAGCCGCTTGACTATTCCTCTTACCTTGTAACCTATAGCGAAAAAGCCGGTGATGTACGTTATGACAGAGGGCTTTCATTTATGCAACGCTACAATAAGGAAAGCTATCGCAATGCCTATCGGGAATTTCAGGCAGCCCTTAGTTTTAAACCCGGCGACCGTGATGCAATACAAAAAATGAATGAAGCATATGACTATGCAGTAACAAACGTAATTATTCTCCCTATGCAACAACAGGGTGGTTATGTGTACAGTTCTTATACCGTTGGTGGAGACAATCTTGACGACAAATTGACCCGCAATCTGCAATACAACAGCGGAAATGAGTTTGTAAAATTCTATTCTGCCTGGGATGCAAGAAGTCGCAACATCAGAACAGACCAAGTGGTAGATATGCGTCTCGCCACCATTAATATTGGCCGTTACCACGACTACCGGACTTCAAGAAGAGTGTCAAAAGAAGTGGTGATAAAAGAAAGAGTGATACGGCCTGATTCAATTGTAAAAGAATACGGCTGGGTGTATGCAGACATCACCACCACACGAAGAACAATGGTTTCAGATGCCATTTTGCAGGTGAATGTTAAAGATAATGATGGCCATTGGTTGTGGAGCGATAATTTCAGCGGTAACCACAACTGGAGTACAGAGTTCGCCAGCTTTACCGGCGATGCCCGGGCTCTTAGCGAAACAGACCGGCAACTGGTTGACCGTAGACCGGACTTTGCCCCAACGGAAAATGAAATTATGAAGTGTATGCTTGACGAAATAAGCAATGATGCACTCTATCGGTTAAAAAACTATTTCAGCCGGTTTTAATAAATAATTAATCCCTATGGTTAAGGACATGATCTTCATGTCCTTTTTTCTTTTCATCTTTGCGCCTCATGAACAAAATAAGATTAAAGAAAGCCTGGAATTGGTTTCAGGTAGTTGCCCTTATCTATATTATGATTGGTATTGTTTTATACTTTTTGCAGGACAAATTTATTTTTCACCCAAAGAAGCTATCAGCTGATTATAAATACCAGTTTGACATTCCGTTTCAACAAATTGATCTTGCTGTAACAAATGAAAAAAATCTGAGCATTGTTCAGTTTACTGTTCCCGACTCTATCCGCAAGGGTATTGTCTTATACTTTCATGGAAACAGACAAAATATTAATCGCTATGCAAAGTATGCTCCCGGTTTTACCCGTAATAATTACGAAGTGTGGATGATTGATTATCCCGGTTACGGAAAATCAACCGGAAAAAGAAGTGAACAGATACTGTATGATGATGCCGCCCTGTTTTACAAAATGGCACACAGTAAGGTTCCTGCTGAGCAAATTATTATCTATGGAAAATCAATAGGAACGGGTATCGCAGCACAACTGGCTTCTAAAAAAGATTGCAGCCGTCTGATTCTTGAAACACCCTATTACAGCATGGCTGCCCTGGCTAAACATTATTTTTTTATGTATCCGGTAATGTCAATGGCAAGATATACGTTGCCTACCTATCAGCATTTTGAATATATAAATGCCCCTATCACTATTTTTCATGGCACAAGAGACAGGGTGATACCTTATAAACAGGCAAAATGGCTGGCCGGAAAGAAAACAGGTACTGAATTAATTACATTGGAAAAAGGCAGACATAATAACCTGGCGGACTTTCCGCTGTTTCAGCAAAAACTTGATTCGCTGTTAACGAAATAGTTATAATACTACTTTTGGGGTATTGTATAGCATTGACGATACTTTTATCTTAGCACAATGAAAAAGTTGATTGCAGCATTCTTTCTTTTCAGTTGTATGGGCGCCACAGCCCAGCATGATACTTCCTATGCATACATGATAAACTCAACACTTGAAATTCAATTAGCAGATAGTTTGGAAATTAGCGCCGCACAATGGAAACTACGCCGGCTTGACAGTGTGGATGTGAAAAAATGGTTCTCTCCCATTCTTGGCACTACAAGCAATAACAGGTTAAAAAACCGTGGCTACTATCTCGCCGGAAAAATCACAACAAGTAAAAACTTTGATTTGCTGGTCTTGATGGAAGAAAAGAAAAAGAATGATACAACTAATTCTGCTGTACAGGTAATATACTTTATAACATTAAAAAAAGACGGCAAGTATATAGCATCGCTGGAAGTTGCAGTAACAGGCACCAAGAAAAAGACCACCTACAATACCTACTCCCTGCTCTACAAAGACTTCAAAATTATGAAGGACTCAAAAATGACAGTAAATGAGAAATCTTTTGATGATTTAGCCTTTTATAAAATCAACAACGGCGGAAGGTTTATTTTATACCCCAATTATTAGTTACTGTTCTTCAAGTAATACTTTGGAGCCGCCTACTTTCAACCGGTGTACAACACCTACTTTCAAGGCATAATTTTTATCCGTATGGCTTACCGGAAAATCAAAACATACCGGGTAGTCATATTCTTTTATAATTTCCCAGATCATTTCTTGTATGGGTGTGCCAAAAGGCCGTTCTGTATCCTTGATGTCAGCAAAAATTCCGAATATCAAACCATTTAGTTTTTCCAGTTTTCCACTTCTTTTTAACTGCCTCATCATCCGGTCTATATTATATAACTGTTCTCCTATATCCTCAATAAAAAGTATTCTTCCCTTGGTTTTAATATCTGAACCTGTTCCTGTAAGATGAGCAAGTAATGCCAGGTTTCCACCAACCAACTCCCCTTCCTCATCGCCTTTTCTGTTGAACTCGTTGCCGGGTAAAGAGATAGCAGTCTTCCCACCTTCCAGTGCATTTCTTAATGACAATACATATTCATTCTTGTACCCTTCTTCATTAAATGCTGCCGCCATTGGCGAATGAAGGGAGGAAATATAATAATTAGAATAGAGGTGGGAATGCAGTACAGTAATATCACTGTAACCAATTATCCATTTAGGATTTTTTTTAAATCGTTTAAAGCTGATTTGTTCAATGATTCTGCCAGTGCCATAACCACCCCTGCCGCAAAGTACTGCCTGCACTTCATCATCATCCAGCATCAGTTGCAGGTCGTTTAACCTTTCTTCATCTGTCCCGGAAAAATAAGTTTGCGAATCGCCACCAACTGTTTTCCCGGTTTTTACTTTATAGCCCCATTCCTGTAGGGTATTAATACAGGTTTGTGCTTTTTCAGCAGCCATATAACCGGCAGGGCAAACTATTCCAATAGTGTCGCCTTTTTTTAAGCAGGGGGGTATCTTAATCATATAATAATATAAGTGAAAGATAAAGTTATTAGAAATCGTTCAAGTTTGGGCAATGGCGCCTATTCCGGTATTTTTGCACAATAACCGCAGAGACGCTAAAGCACAGAGAAAATTCCTCTGCGGCTCTCCGCCTCTGCGGTTTAAATTTAGAATATGACTGACCCAAAAAGATATTTAGTTACTTCTGCCCTTCCCTACGCCAATGGTTTAAAACATGTTGGCCACCTGGCAGGTGCTTATATTCCAGCTGATATATATGTCCGTTACCTGCGGGCACAAAAAAGAGATGTGGTGTTTGTATGCGGCAGCGATGAACATGGCACTGCCATTCCTATACAGGCGATGAAGGAAGGCACAACTTCACAAGCCATCATTGACAAATATCACCAGGCTATTAAAGAGGATTTTTCTGATTTAGATATTTCATTCGACATCTATCACCGAACCAGTGCACCGATACACCATGAAACGGCCAGCGAATTTTTTACCAAGCTCAATGATGCAGGTGAATTAGAAACAAAAGAAACGGAACAGTTTTACGATGAAGCCACTAAAACATTTTTAGCAGATAGATATATTAAAGGCACTTGTCCTAATTGCGGCAGCAATCGGGCATTTGGTGACCAATGCGAAAATTGCGGCGCCACATTAAGCCCGGATGAGTTAATAAATCCTGTAAGTACATTAAGCGGCGAAACACCCGTTAAGAAAAAAACTACTCACTGGTATTTGCCATTAGGCAAGCATGAAGATTTTCTTCGTGAATGGATATTAAAAGAACATAAAGATGATTGGCGGGCAACGGTAGTCGGTCAATGCAAAGGCTGGATTGACGGCGGCTTGCAATCAAGAGCAGTAACAAGAGATTTGGATTGGGGAGTAAAAGTTCCAAGCCCCCCCGCCCCCCGCAAAGGGGATCTGGAAACCGAAAATTTAAATGACTCTTCAAAATTTAATAACTCTAAGATCCCCCCTTCGGGGGGCGGGGGGGCTAAAGTCTTGTACGTTTGGTTTGATGCGCCGATTGGTTACATCAGTGCTACCAAGCAATGGGCTATAGATAATAAAAAGGACTGGAAACCTTATTGGGAAGATAAAGACACTAAACTGGTTCACTTTATTGGTAAAGACAATATTGTTTTCCATTGTATCATATTCCCTATCATATTGAAGTTGCATGGAAATATTTTGCCTGACAATGTTCCTGCCAACGAGTTTTTAAATCTGGAGGGTGATAAAATGAGTACCAGCCGCAACTGGAAATTGGAGATGAGGGATTACATTAATGATTTTGTAAAGAAAGAAAATGGCGGCGGTCAATGTGTGGATATGCTTCGTTACTATCTAACACAAATTGCGCCTGAAACAAAAGACAGCGAATTTACCTGGAAAGGTTTCCAGGATGCAGTAAACAGTGAACTGGTATCTGTGTTTGGCAATTTTGTAAACCGCACTTTTGTACTGATGCACAAACTATGCGGCGGAAAAGTTCCAAAGCTGCATGAAGATATTTTAGATGACAATGATAAAACATTGATTGCAGACATCGAAAGCACAAAAGCCGAAGTGCAGTCGGCATTGGAATACTATCATTTTAAAGATGCCTTGTTCCAGGTGATAGACCTTTCCAGAAAAGGTAATCAATACATGCAGAAAAAAGAACCGTGGATTGTTGCTAAGAATCTCCCAACCGGTGGTGAAGAAGCTGCTCTTGCACAAAAAAAGATTGACAACTGTCTGCATATCTGTTTACAGTTATGTGCTAACCTTACTGTACTCATTAATCCTTTTTTACCCAATACTGCAAAGAAAATGTTGCACATGATGAAAGTGGTGGACAAAATGCTGGATTGGAATAATGCCGGTAGCATAAAACTTTTAAGCGTTGGATATAGCTTAAGAGAACCTCAATTGTTATTCAGAAAAATCGAAGACACAGAAATAGCTGAACAAATTGAAAAATTGAAAACTGGTTTGATAAAATCCGAAACAACCGCCAAAATGGAAAACACTAAACCCGAAACAGCAAAACCGAAACCTGAAATAGCCTACGACGATTTTGCAAAGCTTGAATTAAAAACCGGAATTGTTACGGCTTGCGAAAAAGTGGCGAAAGCGGATAAGTTGTTGAAATTAGAAGTTGATCTCGGTACTGAAAAAAGAACCATTGTTTCTGGCATTGCACAACATTATACACCGGAAGAAATGGTGGGCAAACAAGTTATCGTGGTTACCAATCTTGCCCCAAGAAAAATGAAAGGCATCGAAAGCCAGGGAATGATATTAACGGCAGAAGACAGCGACGGAAAATTACAACTGCTAAGACCTGAAAACCCTGTTTCACCCGGTTCAAATGTTAGCTAATCGGTAAAAAATTACCCGATTTCTCTTATTTAAAACCTGAAATGAGTTTTTCTTCGCTTCCAGCGGTGTGGCAAGTTTATTGCCCATTGAATTTCAGTAAATTCACTTCTAAATTCCTTCCGGACCTTGACAGCAAAACGCATTGGCAAAAAAATACTAAAAATTACCGGTATCATTCTGGGAATAGTTGTTATTGCAGCTATTGGTTTTCACTTTTGGTTTAAAGCCCATGCAAAGGAGATGCTGGAGGAAATGGTAAGTTCAAAATCGAACGGCAAGGTTAAAATGAAAATACAAAAAATTCACTTTAATTATTTAAGTCGAAAAATAGAACTTGAAAAAGCTATCTTTTATAACACAGACACCCTGACGGGAACAACAGCCTATAATTTCAGCGTTGAAAAAATGGTGTTGCGGGCAAAAGCAATACTCCCAATCGTTTTTAAAAAACAAATTCTGATTGATTCCCTGTCGTTACAAAACCCACTTATTGAAGTTATACGATTACGGGCAGGCGCAAAGGCAAATAACAAAGAGAAAAAAGATGTTTCAATTCCCGAGGAAATGGGAAAAGTATATTCATCTATCCAGGATGCGTTAAAGATATTAAAAGTAAAACGGTTCCAGATTGATGATGGCACATTCAGACTGATTAATAAAATTGATCCTACCCAGCTACCGTTAACTGTTTCCAATATCCATTTTCATATAGACAATTTACAGGTGAATGCGGGTAAACTTACCGGCAATGAAAATTTATTGTTCAGCGAAAATGTGGTGCTGCGCAGCGAGAACCAGAATATTATTTTCCCGGATGGAAGGCATAGCCTCAGTTTCAGCCGCTTCCGCATCAATCTTAAAAACAGGTTAGTAGAATTTGACAGTTGCACCATTGCTGCCACAAGGGGCGACAGTAGTGCTGCTTCCTTTAATGTTTTTTTTGACGCCCTACTGCTTACTAATATTGATTTTGACACATTGTATAAAGCTGAGGTCATCAAGGCTGATTCGGTGTATTGCATCAATCCAAAATTTAATCTTGATGTGGAAATAGGCAAAAAGAAAGGCAGCAAAAAAGCACCCCCGAAACTGGAAAATATTATTCAGCAACTAACGGGTGATCTGCAGTTGGGCTTTGTGGTAGTAAGCAATGCTGATTTTAATATTAAAACAGTAAAGAATGGAGTGCCAAATTCCTTCACTTTTACCAATAATAATTTTGAAATGCAGGGGTTAAGTGTTGACCAGGAAGCACTAAAGCCTGTAAAAGTAAAAAGCTTTGCGATGGCCATCCGCAATTATGAAAATTTTATTAAAGACAGCAGTTATAGTGTAAAATTTGATAGTGTATTGTTTAAAGACGATCGCATTACACTCAGTAATTTTCTTTTTAATAAACTAATAAATGGGAAGGTACAAAATACATTTAGTGTCCCGCAGTTCAACCTTGTCGGGTTATCCTGGGATGATCTTGTCTTTGAAAAAAAGCTAAAAGCCGACCAGGCTATTATGTTCAATCCCTATATCAGTTATACCGCCACATCCCGGCAAAACAAAAAAAAGAGCAAACAAAATATTTTTGAATCATTAGGTGAGGTCAACGAATATATGGATCTGCAACAGCTTGACATTGTTGACGGAAATATCGACCTGAAATTAAAGAACAACCTTCAGGTAAAGCTAAATAACGCTACTCTTTCTGTACAAAGTCATTCACTGTTGGAGTCTAAAAAAATTGCTGGTATTAAAAACTCCCTTACGCAAATAAAATTTGAAAAAGGTGCTATACATGCCGGCAATATGGACATTGAGTTGCATGATATTGTTTACCAGGGCAGTGCAGGTCAGTTTGCTGCCAGCAGCATTAATGTTAGCAATAAAGAAAAAAACTTGCTGATAGATTTAAACAATGTAAACGTAGAAAAGTTACTGGTAGATGAAGCGACTGGTAATGTGTATGCCGAGGGTGTAAGATGGAAAAATGGTGATGTGAAAATAAATTCTGGAAAGGATAAAAAAGAAGGTGGCGGAGCTTCTATTGAATTAAAGGATGTTCGTGGCAGCAATACTTCTATCAATGGAATATTTGGAGGTAAGGCAGTATCAACCAGGCTCAACAATATTTCGTTTGCCCGGCTGGAAAAAAAAGAGAACAGTAAATTAATAATAGCGGGGCTTGATATTAATGGGGAGCAACTAAAAGTAAAAGATGACCATCAGGCTCTCTCTGTTGCAGCCTTTGATGTTACCGACAACAAAAGTTCTTCTTTCCGGCAAATTGTTTATAAAGCTAATAATGGAAAAGTGGATGCAGATATTTCAATACCTGCTTTAACACTAACTCCACATGTACAACCATTGCTGAATGGTGATATTGCACTGGATGGTATTAGTATGGATAAACCAGTCATTAATCTTCATCTTGGTGCAAAAAAAACCAGCACACAACAAAAGAATTCCGGTTTACCTAAAATTGATATTAGTGAACTAAAATTAAGCAGGCCGAAAATCAGTTTTACACAAGTAAGTGACAGTGGCCTGCTTGCCCTGAACTGGCATGGTGAAGGAAACAGTTCAAATTTTTTAGGAGTAACCGATCTGCATACAAATGGCAGCAGCACATCAATCGGTGATCTTACTTTTTACCTTACTGATTTTGTATTTAATAGTCCAAAAGGGAAAACATTCAACATCGGCAATGGAAAAGTATCTGCACAAATAAGAAATATAAAATTTGAACAGGATGAAAATCTTCCGGCAGAATGGGCCGGTAATATTGCAAACTTTGATGCCCGGGATTTCCGGCTTGATAGTCTTGGTAAATCAAAAGGCAACCTGGTGATGAACAGCGGATCATTAAAGAACTTAACTATCAGCTCTTCCACTATTGTCAATCTTCAGCAATTAGTTGCTGCTAATGCAGCTTTTCAAATAAGTAATCTCACAGGATTTTATTCAACTGCTGTTACAAATTTACGCTGGGCCAATGCTGCTTTCAATCGCAGTAACAATATTTTTACAGCAGATTCTTTTTCCAGGGCACCTGTACTTTCCAGAGATTCGTTTCTTACTAAGCAAACATTCCAAACTGATTATATGACACTGCAATCCGGAGCCATTAGTGTGGGGCCGGTAGATTTAGATACGTATATCGAAAACAAAACGCTTTATATAAAAAAAGGGGCTATTGACAAGCTGTTATTTACAGATTATAAAGACAAACAATTGCCGTTTAATGCCGGCATCATCAAACCGCTGGCGGTAAACATATTGAAAAAGGTTTCGCAAAAAATTGCTATTGATACTGTGCTGCTTACTAATGCAGAAGTGGTATATACTGAAGTGAGTGAAAAAACAAAACAAGCCGGCACTATACCCATTACCCGGATGAACTTAAAACTAACTACTGTAAAAAATTATAACATTAACCCTGCAGACAGTCTCGGTATATCAGCAACCGGATACCTGATGGATACAGCCTGGATAAGGCTGCGGGTAAAAGAATCTTATACAGATACATTGGGCGGCTTTTTGATGACAATGATAATGAAACCCGTTGACCTTACCATTCTAAATCCTGTACTGATACCATTGGCTTCCGCAAAAATAGAATCGGGTTTTTTAGATACACTAAGTATGCGGGCCATTGGCAGAGAATATCTTTCCTGGGGCGAAATGCAGATGTTTTATCATGATTTAAAAATCCGGGTACTAAAAAACGGGGATGAAAAGGAAAAAAAATTCCTTACCGGTCTTATAAGTTTTCTTGCCAATAGCCTTATTATAAAAAATAAAAACACCTCCCGTACCGGTAATGTCTTTTTTATCCGTAACCGGGATAAGTCAGCCATCAATTACCTGATAAAAATTGCTATGAGTGGCATGGCCAGCAGTGTGGGAGCCAAAAAGAATAAAAAAATGCTGCGACGGTATAAAAAAGAACTGGAAAAACGCAACCTGCCCCCCATTGATTTTGAATAAATAACGCACTGCTAACTCTTCATAATTTAAAAACCCTTTCACTCAAAAGAGGGGTACTTGTATAGCAAGATTTCAGTACCTTAAACTTTCAATGAGTTCCTATGTTATCAATTATTTTAAAGCGAATAATAGTATGTTGTATTCTTATACCCGCAATACTTGCAGCAAATGCGCAAACACAAGAAGATTTCAATAACAAGCTTTCTGATGTGTACACCAATGCTGCCGATAAGAAAAAGGCATTGACGATTGCTAAGGAACTTTACAGCATAATAGAAAAGAAAAAAGATTTGCAGACATACGCCAACTATTACTTGTTAAAAAATATTTTTGAAACCCAGGCACCTGATGCCGCATTGGCAAAGACCTGTGACGAAAAAGCCACCAAAGCAATGAATGCCCTGGTAGGTGCAACCACTACCAGCACAGCAGACACCACCAATAACCCCTTTAATCAATGGTACTATATAATTTATCCTGATTTGTTTACAAACAAAGACCCCGACAATGCAAACAAAGCATTAGAGTTTATAAATAAGAATCCCACTTTTAAGACCTTTGACAGTTACTACTATATAGCTTATTCGTTTGAAAGAAAAGGCGATTTTCTGAAGGCAAAAGAAAATTATGAAAAAGCCATTGCACTGGATGGTAATGATAAAGACGCCTATCGATCTTACCTCTATTATGTAAATTTTTTATCAAAATCCGGCGACTACCTGAAAGCTGAAGAATATATGCAAAAGATGGAACGGATGTCGCTAACCGGAAACGAAATGTTCCGTGGCTCTTACAAAGCTGAATTACTGGGAGCCAGGGTTGTATATTACCTGAATATCGGCGACTACCAGTCGTATGTTGATGCCTCTTTAAAAAATTTTGAATACAGTGCCGTGCTATGGAAAAAAAATAATCCCAATCCGTGTAACCCTTATCCAGCCTATCCCCTTCTTACCGCAGGCTTTGGCAAAGAAATGATGAGGGATTATACTGCGGCAGAAAGTTTTTATAAAAGCCGTGACTCGGCTAATTATATGTGGGTTAACTGTAACAACATAACATATCCCAATAATAAATACAACCCTATTTCTGTTTACCCGGTTTTAATGGCAAAAAGGGGAAAACAAAAATTATTACCAAAGCCTTTATCATTTTATATAAAAGAAACAGAAGATCACTACAATAGCTACAGCCAGTATGCCGACATCAGCGTCAATTATATGAAAGCTTCTCAACTGGCTTTTTTAGGAAGCCCAAAATATCCTGAAATGTTTAAACCACTAATGGAGCAGGTTAAAAATAACCGCAACTTCAGGGAATCAACACAACCGTTTTCCGACTATGCCTATTTTACTATGAAAGACAGGAAACTTGAAGAGGCTAAAAAAACATACAATGATTTGTTTAACCTGAATGCAGACTGGATCAACGATATCATTTTTACATTTGGTGAAAAAGCATTTGTTACTTATTACAATTCCAAACTAAAAAGTGGGTATGAAAATTATCACAGCTTCGTAAAACTGGCTAAAGAAAAACAACCGGCCATGTACCCCGAGCTTGCCCGCCAGGGATATAGTAACCTTCTTTTCACCAAATCCATTTCTTTAAAAGGAACAGAGAAAAGGAAAGAAGCATTTTTGAATGGAAACGACCCTGCCATTACCAAACTCTACGAGCAGTGGATTGAAAAAAAACAACTACTGCTCCGCCAATACATGAAAGCAGAGGAACCCTCTGGTATTGATACAATTAATAAAACAAACCAGGCTGAACTTAAGAAAATGCAGGACGATGTGAACCGATTGGAAAATGAACTAACTACCAAAGCAAAAGATTTTAAGAAATACCTGAAGCTGGTGCCTCCTGATTGGAAAACTGTAAGGGATCAGTTAAAAGAAGGAGAAGCCGCTATTGAGATGACCCGTTTTCAATGGAGGGATCAGTTGTACTATTCTGATACTAATTACTATGCTGCGTATATCATTACTAAAAACAGCCAGTATCCTGAAATAGTTTACCTCGCCGATGCCGCTGCTGATTTAGATAATAAATACTATAAGAATTATAAGAACAGTATAAAACTAAAAATAGAAGACAAGGAATCGTACAACCGGTTTTGGAAACCGATTAAAGAGCAATTAAAAGGCATTACAAAAATTTATTTTTCCCCGGATGGCATTTATCATCTTATCAATATTTCCTCATTAAAGAACCCCGATAGCGGACAGTTCTTGCTGGATGAGATAGAAGTTCAGTACACTACCTCCGGTATTGATGTAAGTAACAGGGAGCCGGATAAAGAAATCCGTACAGCAGTACTCTTTGGCCGGCCTTCGTATAAGACAGGAGCAATAAGTACGGTTCCCGTAGCTGATGACAAAACAAGATCATTAGTAAGAAATTTTAAGGATGCTGATATTACCGACCTGCCGGGTACGGAAGAAGAAATATTGCTTATTAAAAAAGAAATGGATCTGGGTAAAGTTGAAGTAGCCCACTACTTAAAAGAACAGGCAACAGAAGATAAAGTTTATCAACTGCACAGTCCCGGCATTTTGCATATTGCCACACACGGCTTTTGGTCTCCGGCTGGCAGCAATGCTACTGATGGCTATAGAACATTTAATGCAATGGTTAATTCAGGGTTACTGTTAAGCGGTGTGGTTAACTATTACAGTTCGCCGGTTTATCCTGACACCTATGATGGAATACTTACTGCCTATGAAGCACAAAACCTTGATTTGGAAAACACATCACTTGTTATCCTTTCTGCCTGCGAAACGAGTCTTGGTTATTTAGATGCCGGTGAAGGTGTGTATGGTTTACAAAGGGCCTTCCGGGCTGCCGGAGCTTCCAGCATTATGACAAGCCTGTGGAAAGTGGATGATTTGGCAACCAGAGATTTTATGATTTATTTTTATCAGCAATACCTGAAGACAAAAGATAAAAACCATTCTTTCATTGCAGCACAAAAAGCAATGAAAGAAAAATACAAGCATCCCTATTTTTGGGGGGCATTTGTAATGGCCGGAAATTAGTAGCCGTTTAATCTACCGGGAAACAAATTTCCAGGGTGCAGCCATTACCCGGCGAAGAAACAATATCCACCTTGCCATTATATACGTCGGCACGGCTGATAATATTTATGAAGCCTATACCTTTTGTGTTTTTGTCCGACACATCAAAACCTACCCCATCATCGCTGATTACTAATCGGATCATATTATTGGCTTCGTTAATCATTATCTGCACCGATTTAGCACCTGCATATTTAATAATATTATTTGTTTGTTCCTGAATAACCCGGAACAACATCAGCTTCTGGTCATCCAGCAATTTATCTTCCACCCTTTCATTAAAAATAAACTGTACATCAAGCTGCGGTAGTAGTTTCATATTGTTCACAATATCATCTACACTTTCTTTTAACCCAACCGTTTTTACATTAGAAGTACTGAGGAATTTTGACAGCTTTCTTATTTCCTGCAAGGCCAGCAACTGGTACTCAATGGCCTTATCTAACAGTTCATTGGTTTGTTCCGGTATCCGCTTTGCCGTATCCATAAACAGTTTTGCACTCATCAGTATCTGGTTCACATTGTCATGCAACTCACGGCTGATATTTGCTTTTTCTTTTTCCTGCGCCGCTATCGTTGCCTGGGTAATAGCTTTATGTCGCTGCACCTGTTCGTCCGATAATTTTTTTTCTAACTTCTTCTGCTCAGTCAAGTCCCGGATAGCACCCAGTATCCTTACGGGCTTGCCGTTTTTATAAAGGATAATACCAGAGTCATACAGGAACTTATAACTACCGTCTGCGCATTCAAAACGGTATTCATCATCCCACCTTTCTGTACGGTTTTCAATACAGCCGTTCAATTTGTTTTTTACCCTCTCTCTGTCTTCCGCATGCACTTTGCTGAACCACCAGTTAAGATTAGAATCAATCTGCTCTGATGTGTAGCCCGACAAATTTCTAAAGGCCCCGCTGCGGTAAATTTTGTTAGAGCCAAGATCCACATCCCATATAGCATCGGAACTAACTTTGGAAACATGGTAAAATCGTTCATTACTTTTTTTCAGTTCTTCTTCTGTGTTTTTAGATTCCGTAATATCAGTGTAGGAAACAACAGCAGCATAAGGTTCAAATTCGCCGGGGTGCATCAGGGCTTCAGAATTTACCGACAACCAAACCAATGTTTCATTTGGTTTTTGAATACCCATAATAACATTGCGCTGGGGAAAGCCGGTTTGCAAACTAACAATAACCGGAAACTCCGTTAAAGGAAAAACAGAACCATCCGCTTTAACAGCTTTCCACGATGGGCTGGCGATTACTTTTCCCAAGGCCTCTTCCTCCGTCAGACCTAATATTTCGGCTCCTCTTTTATTACCAGCCTCTATTTTTCCATCGGCATTAATCATCATTACCCCTTGCGGTAATGTATTAATCAATATTTCATATTGCGACTTTGCTGTTTCCAGTTCCTTTTCCTTATGCTTAACATCGTTAATGTTATGGCTTACGATCATAATAGCTACCGGCTTTGCCCTTTCATCAAGTATATAGGTAGCTGTGGTACGAAAATAAATTTGCTGGCCGTCAACCCGTTTGAATATTATTTCGCCACTCCAAAACCCCTTTCCGGAAAGATGAAGTTTCAATTCATCAGGGTTTCCGGTCACAAAATCTATATCAACAAGATGAAAAAGATTTCTGCCCATAGCTCCCGGCTGGCCATGTATTTCTTCGGCCGAAGAATTCCATCCGGTAATATTAAATTCAAGATCCGTTTGTAAAACTGCATCATCAAGACGGTTAAGTGCTGTGCTGCTAATAAGCGAAGCCTTGTGAATAACGGACAGATAGTCGCTGCCTGTAGAACGAATAGCGTTCAGTTTGCTCATAGATATTGGTTAACAGTTGGTATAAACGCTGAATTACACAACAGATTGTGCAAATCCACACTATAAAATAGAAATTTTACCGCCAGACTTCAGCGTAAAAGTTCTCTTATTTATGTTTAGTAAGTATAAAAACAGGAATGACTGCCGTGGTTTTACGAGTATTGGCCGGGCTGTGGTGGTAATGGCATCGTCTGTTGCGACGCTCCGTTCGGGGTTCGGTAATTCTGTTGAGCAAATACAGCTAATCATTAATTTTGAAAACAAAGCATAGAAAAATATTTTTACCTATTAATATTGATATCTTAAAACTCTCAAAAGCAAACATGGAACAAAAGAACCCCAATAAGGTAAAGCAGATTCTAATATTCATCGCCTGGGGTTTATTAGCTATGATTGTGGCTTTTCTTCTTGTGCTTGCGTCTGCGGTATTTGGTTTCGGAGTTTAGGAACTTGGCCTATCAACTTTAGTAGAGAAACAAACAAATCCTAAAAATTCTTAACTTCGAATCTTAAATAGTTGCATAACTAACTAATTTTGTCGTATGTCAAAAAGAAGCATTAAAAAGGTAGCCGTTCTCGGCAGTGGTGTAATGGGTTCAAGAATTGCCTGCCATTTTGCAGGTATCGGTGTGCAGGTATTATTATTAGACATTGTACCCAAAGAAGCCGCCGAAAGCACCAAGTCGGCAGAAAGAAATAAAATAGTGAATGATGCATTGACGGCTGCCATCAAAAGCAACCCCTCTCCTGTTTACACTAAAGACGTTATTAAAAAAATAACCACCGGCAACTTTGATGATAACATGAAAGACATTGCCGGTTGCGACTGGACGATTGAAGTAGTGGTAGAACGCCTCGACATCAAACAAAAAGTATTTGAACAAGTAGAAAAATACCGGAAACCCGGAACATTGATTACATCGAACACTTCCGGCATTCCCATCCACATGATGGCCGAAGGCAGAAGCGATGATTTTAAAAAACATTTTTGTGGTAGCCACTTTTTTAATCCGCCACGGTATTTGCGTTTATTAGAAATTATTCCTACTCCACACACTGATCCGCAAATAGTTGACTTCCTGATGAGCTATGGAGATTTGTACTTGGGAAAAACAACGGTGCTATGCAAAGACACCCCGGCTTTCATCGCCAACCGTGTTGGTGTATTTGGCATGATGGCTATTATGAATGTAAAAGAAAAATTGAAGCTAAGTATTGATGAAATAGATGCATTGACAGGGCCAATCATTGGCCGTCCGAAATCTGCTACGTTCCGCACAGGTGATGTGGTAGGTTTAGACACATTGGTAAAAGTGGCAAAAGGTGTGGCGGATAATTGTCCTAATGATGAAGCGATAGAACAATTCAACATTCCGGTTTGGTTAGATAAAATGATTGCCAATAACTGGCTGGGTGATAAAACCGGGCAAGGATTTTTTAAAAAGACAAAAGGAGCCGGTGGTGAAAAAGAAATACTGACGCTGAACCTTGATACCATGGAGTATGGCCCAAGGGTAAAACCCAAATTTGCGACACTTGAAGCTGCCAAACCAATTGATGATTTATACACCAGGTTAAAAATGCTGGTAGCCGGGCAGGATAAGGCCGGTGAATTTTACCGTCTCTTTCATTATGGTTTGTTCTCTTATATCTCTCACCGCATTCCTGAAATAAGTGATGAATTGTATCGTGTAGATGATGGCATGATGGCGGGCTTTGGCTGGGAGATTGGTGCTTTTGAAAGCTGGGATGTACTTGGCGTTGCAAAAACAACTGAAGCCATGAAAGCAGCCGGTTATAAAGTGGCACCATGGGTTGATGAAATGATTGCAGCCGGAAATAAATCTTTTTATAAAGTAGAAGGTGGAAAAAAATATTGTTACGACCCTGCTTCAAAAACTTATAAAGTTCTTCCCGGTGGTGAGGCGTTTATTGTAATGAGCAATTACACCGATAAACAAATCTGGAAAAATGGAAGTTGTAGATTGTATGATTTAGGTGATGATGTATTAGGATTACAATGGTTTACCAAAATGGGAAGCATAGGTGGCGATGTGTTGGCCGGAATGCAAACAGCGATAGATAAAGCCGAGAAAAGTTATAAAGGATTAGTGATTGCAAACGAAGGAGCCAACTTTTCTGCCGGTGCTAATGTCGGAATGATATTTATGCTGGCAATAGACCAGGAATATGATGAACTGGATATGGCTATCCGTATGTTTCAAAATACGATGATGCGGGTAAGATATTCTTCTATCCCTGTTGTGGTGGCGCCGCATGGTTTGGCATTGGGCGGTGCTTGCGAAATGAGTTTACATGCGGATAAGGTTTGCCCTGCTGCTGAAACATATACCGGCCTGGTGGAGTTAGGTGTTGGCTTAATTCCCGGTGGTGGTGGAACGAAAGAATTTGTATTAAGAGCTTCTGATGAAATGCATGAAGACGAACCGGAAACTATTACGTTGAAGAATCGTTTTCTTTCTATTGCCACTGCAAAAGTTGCCACTTCTGCACAAGAAGGTTTTGGATTGGGTGTGTATAGAAAAGGATTGGATGAAGTGGTGATGAACCAAGGCCGTAGAATTGCCGAAGCAAAAAAATCGGTGATTGAAATATTTGACAGTGGCTACACCGCCCCTGTTCAGCGAAAAGATATTAAAGTATTAGGCCAGTCTGCACTCGGTGCTTTATACTCCGGCATCCATGCCATGCGAACGGCTAATTATGCCACCGAGCATGATTCTGTAGTAGCAAAAAAATTAGCTTACGTTATGTGTGGCGGCGATTTGAGTGAGCAAACTTTAGTTTCTGAGCAATACCTGCTTGATTTGGAAAGAGAAGCATTCTTGTCTCTTTGCGGCGAAAAGAAAACACTGGAAAGAATTCAAAGTGTGCTGAAAAGTGGACGACCCATACGCAACTAGGGTCTGACGGTCTCCGTCTGACCCGGTAAATGGATAAAAGAAGAGTGATTCATCTGTTCTAAATATAAAAAAATGGCCTCCGCTACCATAAGTCAGACGGAGACCGTCAGACTTATTAAATGCCTTTCACCCCTAATAATATTTATCATGTTTACAACCAGGGAAACAACAGGCAAACTATTTTCCTTAACCGGAAGGATTACATAACGTTTCTGAATCTTTATAAGCGATTATTTGCCACAAATTGCTCCACCATCGCTTGGTGCCTCATGCCGAATCATTTTCACTTTATGATTCACACTGATGAAAAATGTGATGCAAGAATAAAACAAGGTGGTATCTATCTTGACCCAATTACCAACAGCATTAGAAAATTATTAAGTGGTTATGCTAGAATTTTCAATAATCAATATCAGCAGACTGGCTCTGTTTTCAGGCAGAAAACAAAAGCAAAATGCCTTTCCGATATAGAAATCAAATCTGGCAGCTCCTACCTGATTCAGGATTACTATGTCAACTGCTTCCATTATATACATCAAAATCCTTTGGTAGCAAAACTGATCGATCAACTGGAAGACTGGGAATTTTCTTCCTTTCAGGACTATGCAAAGATTCGGGAAGGCACACTTTGCCAGAAAGAACTTGCTGAATTATACTGTAGTTACAATCCTGATAATTTCGTCGAAAAATCATATCAGTCGGTAGATAAAAAACTTGTTGATCTTTTTACCTAAATTTAATGGTCAGACGGAGACCGTCAGACCAACGTAACCACTAAAACCTTATCATCATGCAAGCCAATGTTATTGATTTTGCCAAAGACCGTGTTATCTATAATATGACCGGCTGTACAAAAGAAGAATTAGATAATAAACTCAATCTGTTCTTTACTTCCGAAGGCTATACCTTAAAATCAGCCGAAGGAGAAACGCATACCTATACAAAAGGCAACAGGGTATTGCGCCTGCTACTTGGCGCCTTTGTAAAATACCATAAACAAAGTGTGATTGTAAAAAATGAAGGGGATCTTTTTTCTGTTATGCTCCACAAAGATTCCACCGGGATGTCGGGTGGCCTGATAGGTATGAACCAGGTAAAAAAAGAATTTGCCCGGCTTGCAGAAGCTTTCAAAGCTTATTTTAAATAATCAATTATTTATCATCGCTATTAAAATTAAATAGTATGAGAAAAATATTTCTTCTTGGCGGTATGTTAAGTCTTTTTTTTATTGGTCAGTCTCAAACCAATTACTCAGGGGCGTATGGCTATAGTATGAAGATTGAAGGCAACCCCGGCAATGATAAAGATGCTACCGGGCCTAAAGGCTTATTGGTGTTATTGAAAATGGATGAAAATAAATACAGGTTCTGGCTGGATGTAACTATTGGCTGGCCCAATTATAATGTTGGTGAAACAGACGGCACCATCACTTTTATAAACGACACCGCCTCATTTGATAATACGTTTGAGGATGCTACTAATCCCTGCATATTAAAATTTAAGATTAAAGGCACTACTGTTAACATCAACAGCCTCTCTACATCTTTCAATTGCGGTTTTGGCAATGGTGTAAATGCGGATGGCGATTATGCAAAGTTGAAAACACAACCGGTACTAAACTATGTATGGTTAAGAAAACAATACGCTGAATCACCCCTAATAATCATCACATCGAAAAAAGCCGAAGTACACCAGGATGAGAACTGCCTGCATACGTTTACAAAAAGCCAGTATTTTGTAAAAGGGGATGTCTTAATCAGCATTGCAGAAACGGAAAAGACAGTGTACACTGAGTTTATTACTTCTGCAGGTAAATTTGTGTATGGATGGATAAGAAAGACAGATATAAAAATGGTTGGCACAGAATGATTGTAATGGGCACAGTAGAATTAGACAAACAACAATTAATCATTTGCTCCCACATTATTACCTATGGTAATGCAGCGGATGAAGCACTTACCCGAATGATACAGGAGGAGATAGAAACCATGTGGAATGAATCGGAAGGAAGTTTAATGTTTCAAGGTTTAATGTTTAATGTTCGTTTCAAGATTACAGCTGCTTATCTTCCTGAAATTACCGACATTGATATTTACCAAAACCTTGACCCAAGAAACAATTATTTCCGTATTGAAGAATTTGCCCACGGCAATATTTCTTTTGTGGATGGCCTTGGCTGCAATACAGGTTATTTTAAATTAGAAAATTTATACAAAGGCTCTACCACTGCTGCACATGAGTATGGGCACACCATTGGGCTTGATCATCCTGATGACCTTGACCTCCGGGGCAAAGGCGTTCCCGGCATTATGTATCCCAGGGGAACATTGGTTGATCCACAATTTCAATACGAACCGGATAAGCCGGCCGGCACAAAGGGGGGCACCATGCATCCTATTTACAGAAAGGTATTGCAGGAAGACATTAAAAAATTAAAACTTGACAGGCTGGATTTTGAAAATAATAAAGCAGTGTTAGGTGAATTTAGCAGTGTGTGGCATCCTAACCATTCAGATATTGATTTGAATAGCTACACAGCCTGATTCTTTTTTCTATTTGTTAAAGCATCATTAATAGCAGCGAAACTATATTGAAAACCCGCCTCATGAATTTTTTGACTGCTTACCGTTGCACTTTTAAGTATTTCCACACTCATTTCACCAAGAACAAGTTTCAAAACAAAAGAAGGCACATGGACTGGAATGAAAAATTTATTCCTGCTTTTTGCTAATTGAAGTGTAAGCTCTTTATTGGAAACAGGATTTGGAGCTACTGCAT
>JAYVKT010000158.1:0-4826 GCA_043768195.1 Chitinophagaceae bacterium
AAAAAATCCATAAAAGCCTGTCGTATTTCTGCGCTGGTCATCATACTGGTTTCTGGTTTCCGGTTTCTGGTTTATTAAAGCAAAGAGTTTCTGCTACAATCTGATAATAGTTGGGTAATGAACAGTACCGTAAAGAATGCCTTTTAACAATCCCGGGGCAAACTACCTGGAACGAGGATAGTAGTACTACATCTGGTAACATAAGTCTTTATAGCATTTTTCCCTGATTATCAATAGACAAACTGGGTTGATTTTTGCAGTTTATCGGGTTATATTTGTCAGCCTCGCCTAAGGCGAGAGCAAAAGTAAATTATTCGGGTGGCATTTGTTGCCCGAAGCCCGGTTAAGGCTTGCTTTCATGAAGAAAATAAAATACTACTATAATACCAATACACTCCGCTACGAAAAGCTGGAGACACCCTTGCGGGTAAAGCTGCTGCGGGTTTTTGGTTTTGTGGCTGCCGCCTTAGTTACCGCCGCCCTTATTTCTTATGTTGCCTTTCAATTTATCGGTTCTCCAAAAGAAAAAGTGCTGGCCGATCAAAACAAGGCGCTGAAAGATAATTACAACTATCTGGAAGATGAACTGAAGTCGGTACAACAGCAGATGAAAGAACTGGAGAAAAGGGACAATGATGTTTACCGGGCTATTTTTGAAGCTAACCCGATACCCGACAGTGCACGGGCAAAAGAATTGGAAACAAAACAAGAAATTGCCAAAGTAGAAAAAATAAAAGACTACCAGTTGGTAGCTTCTATTACCAACACGTTGAATAATCTTAAAAGCAGGATAGCCGCACAAAAAAAATCTTACGGACAAGTAGAAGATTTGGTGAAAAATAAAGAGGCGCTTCTTTCTCATACCCCTGCCATACAGCCGGTAAGCAACAAAGACCTGAGCCGTATCGCTTCTGGCTTTGGTTCCAGGATTGATCCGGTTTATAAGACAGTAAAGTTTCACTATGGACTCGATTTTGCTGCGCCACAAGGCACTCCTATCTATGCCACCGCAGATGGAACTATAACTACAGCAGGCAGTACCGGCAATGGGTATGGTAACCATGTTATCATTAATCATGGGTATGGATATGAAACATTATATGGCCATATGGTAAGGGTGAAAGTAAGAAACGGGCAGGCAGTAAAAAGAGGCGAAGTAATTGGTTGGGTGGGAAGCACCGGAAAATCAACCGGCCCTCATTGCCACTACGAAGTACATAAGTATGGTGATAAAATAGATCCGATATACTTTTTCTACAACGACCTTACCCCTGCACAGTTTGATTTACTATTGAAAAAAGCGGCGGCAAGTAACCAGAGTCTTGATTAGTTCCGGGTTTCGGGTGTAAGGTTTCTGGTTAGCGTCTTTAAGTTAAAAGTTTGCTTCTCCCAACTAACAACTCATAACTTGTATTTTTCCACACTGTGTTTCTGTTGTATATAAGGTGTTCCTGCATCGTATCTTTACATGGCATGGGAAAATCTTTATCACAAATAACTTTTGATTTTGCATCTGCAGAAGAGATGGGAAATACTTCTACTGCCACTACCCCCGTTATAGTAGAAGAAAAAGTGGTTATGGAAGTAAGTAAATCTGAAATAGCTATAAAAGAAGACAAACAAGAACCTGTTATTGTGGCTGGAAAAAGGGGTCGTAAGTCCTTAAAAGAAATTGCTATCAGTGCCGATTTGATACAAGTGCCGGAAGATGAAATTCTTTTTCAAAAACAATATTATTCGATAGGGGTTGTAGCCGCCATGTTCAGGGAAAATCAATCGCTGATCCGCTATTGGGAAACCGAGTTTGATATTTTGCAGCCCAAGAAGAATGGAAAAGGCGACCGTTTTTTTCGACCTGTTGATATTAAAAACCTGGTACTAATCTATGATTTATTGCGCCGCCGCAAATTCACCATAGAAGGTGCTAAAGACTATTTAAAAGGGAATAAAAAAGCGGAAGAGAAATTTGCGATGATACAATCGCTGGAGAAGATAAAAGGTTTCTTGCTGGAATTAAAGGCTTCGCTTTGAAGAAAGTTGGCAGTTTGCAGTCAGTTTACTAAAGTTCAAAGATTGTTTTAAAATATAAACGACCCGACTGCAAACTGCTAATTGGAAACTACCCACTGCTTTCCTGCAACTTTAACACCTCTTCTTTCATCTTTTGCCTGCCTCCTTTTACATTTGCCATCAATACAATCAGATCATGAAAAGATTTATCCCATTTTTCTGTGCCATTATTTTAGCCACTACCGGGTTTAGCCAAAACCAGTACCATGTATTAGTAGAAAAACCAAATGAAAAAACACTGAAGGGGATCATTTCAAGAGAAGTGCTACTGAGCGATACCTCTTTTAAATGGTATGCTGAAAACCTGAAAGGATATAAAGCCAATGCGGCTGCCGTGGAAGGGCTGCAAAAGAATAAAGACTCTGTACAACTGCTGGTATTTATGGGCACCTGGTGCGAAGATTCGCATACTATTATCCCTAAATTTTATTCCTTATTAGATATGGCCGGATTTCCGCAAACAAGGGTTACATTAATTGGGGTTGACCGGGATAAAAAAACACTCAGCCATCTTTGCGAAGCCCTGAATGTAACTAAAGTGCCTACTATTATTGTAATGAAGAACGGAAAAGAAATGGGCCGGGTAGTTGAGTTTGGAAAGTACGGCCTGTTTGATATGGAGCTGGGAGAAATTTTGAAAGCTATCCACTGAGAACTACTCTTTAGTAATACGAATAGCTGTACTGGAGCCGGCAATTTCAATCCTCAAATCTTCCAGTAGTTTTAATGCCTGCAGGTTGATCTCCTGTTTTATCATGTTAAATTCTTTAATAGTTACGGGTGACGTATAATAATCCGAGTGAACGATAAAAGCCTGGCCAGTTATTTCTTCCAGCAAAACATTAGATTCTTCAATTTCTTTTCTTTCTGTTATTTTTTTAATCCCGGCCAGTAATGATTCCAGTTGAGCAGTGCTGGTTTGTAGCCCTATTTCTAATTTTAAATCGCCCCGCCTTTGTGTACGCAGTGATAAATTGTCAAGCACACTATCCACCATTTGCTTATTAGGTACACTTACGCAAGTCTTATTCTCAGAACGGATTCTCGTACTTCGTAAACCAATTTTTTCTACTGTGCCGGTTACATTGTGCACTTTCACCAAATCGCCGGTAGTAAATGGCTTATCGAAAAAAATAACAAACGAGGCTATCAGGTTTTCTAAACTTTCTCGTAAGGCCAGTGCTATGCCGGCACCAACAATGCTAAGACCTGTTATTAAGCTGCCGACATTTAAATCAAACGCATAGTTCAGCACCATCATAATACCTACGATAGCAATAACAACTTTAAAAAAATCCCGGAAGAAAACAATCAACTGATTGTCCGATTGGTCGGGTGTCAGGTTTGCCTTTTTCTCCAGGATACTGGCAATAAAATCAATAATGCGAAGCAGCAGCCAGATAAAGGAAATAATAAGAACAATAGTAGCGAAACAATGTACTATCTGTTTAACACTATATGTATAAATTTCTACGTTAAGTAAAGAAGGGAAATTCAGCTTGTGCAGACTGATGATAGCAACGAGTATCAACAGAAAAAAACCAAGTGGCTGTATCAGCAGGTGTGTAAAAGATTTTTTGTCAACATCTTTCCAGATTTTATTTACCAGTTTAAACATCAACCCGGCCAGGTAGCGGGAAATAAACCGCTTTAGCAGGATGACAAACAAAATAATCCCTGCTACAATCAGGTAATTCTTTACCGGGTTATCCAGCCAAATCTGTTCCAAAAAATCATTCATACATCAAAAATATTGAAATAAACAGACCAGGCAGGCATCCATCAGCGGATAGAATAAATTTCAATAGCGTCATTCTTTAGTGCATACAGCCGTGAGGAAGTGAAGTTAAAGGCTTTGCTGCGAAAAATTTGCTCCGGCATCTTCCATTCATCTACCCGAAAACTGCTGATTTCATAACGGAACAATGTATCAGATCGGGATCCAAAAATATACTTACCGGCCACTTTAAAGTTTTGCCAGTGGTCTATCATAATATTATTTTTCAACGCCCCGAAGTAATCAAATACATACACCCCATAAACTGAATCGTACACATATACATACCGGTTTTCGTCAAATATTTTTATCGGGGAAGGTGCAGCTCCTAATAACAACCGGAAATCAGGCGTTTCCTGTATCAGTTTTCCATCCTCACCTACTTTTTTAAGTTTGTTTTCCAGTTCATCATACACCCATATCTTATTATCATACGACTGGCCGATAGCTTTTGCCTGAAATATATTTTGCTTACGCAGGTCAATGCTGTTAACTGAATTTAAAAACCTATCCAGCATAACTACCGTTGCAAAATCCCTGTAATACAATAAAACCTTCAGGGGATTAGAAACATCAATCAGTGTTGCCTGCCCAAATTTTTTTACATCATTGTAAACGCCAACAGAATCACCGTTTACATTAAATTTTTTTACCTGGTTTCTGCTGGTAAGTACATAAACATTATCCAGGTTATCCACCGTAAAATCTATAATATCACCTTTCATTGTTCGCAGATGCAGGAAAGTGGTATCGCTTTGCGCCATGCAACCAACAGATAAGAAAAAGCAAGTTGCTACTATGTAAAAGCGATTTTTCATTTATTTACGGATAATCTTGTCATCTTTTCCTTTGTATGATTTTAACTCCATCCCGGAACCGTTAAATACTGCGTAGGTATAATACAGCATCCAGTCGCCAAGGTTAATGTAGCGGCTGTTACCCGGTAACACAAAATCAATCGGAAAATGGCGGTGGCCAA
>JAYVKT010000159.1:0-2338 GCA_043768195.1 Chitinophagaceae bacterium
GCAACTCAATACAGGCCTTAATTACAGCGAATCTCTTATTTAGTAATGATATTTCCTATACCCCGAAAGGGGCAAAATGAAACCGCTGGTTATTAGAAATCAACGGTTTAGAAAATGTAGGGGGTGTAAGGTGACGAATGGCTCACTGCCCGGTGCCGGGCTTTGAGTTTATTGTTTGCAGTGTACGGTAGGGATATTGATATTTTTTTCCTGAAAAGCAATTCTATTATTAGACATTAAGACTTTACCAGGCTTTCTTTTTGAATACAGAATTAATTCATTGTCTTCTGTTATAGGTTTATATAAAACTCTGAACCTTGCTTTATTAAATTTCTCGTAGTCTGTTAGATTTATTCTTGCAATAAAATAAGTCTGTGGTGCTAATAATATTATTTGATAAGAATAAAAATGAGAAAATTGCGCCTCTTCTTCCGAGCAATCAATACTATAAACCGATTTTTCATCATTAGCCCCAAACCAATTTGCCATTGCAACCCTTAAAATGCTATCTTCTGAAAAAAATCTAAACGAAACAGAACATTTAATACCAATAAAAACTGAAGTGTCATTGTATATCTTCAGCGTATAAACGTTTTCAATAGCCGAGCTATCTTTATATAGCTGAACTTTAACCCCTTGAGATTTACTACTTTCAGCAATTAACAGCAACAGTATTAATAATATTTTCATATTTTATTGATATGGGTGTCTGTCGTCATATGCCCTTGATTCAAGCTTCATATTGCTCCTAACTTCATTTTCACAATCTATAGCCTTACATGACTGATAAGCAACTCTTAAAACATCCCGATAATAAGCATGACCAAGTTCATGGAACATTATCACTTCGTTCGGTTGGTTTATATCCTTTCCTGTAGTTGCAGATGTAACAGTTACAGTTGAGATTTCTGATTGAATATAGATTTCAGTAGTTACTTTCACTGAAAATATTTTTTATAAAAACAGTAAATCCAATAAGCCACATTTCTTTGTAAGCACATAATCCTTCGCACTGCTATACAAATAATGCTCCGGCTTCTCCACAATACCAGCTTCCAGCGGATTATTATGAATGTAATTCATTTTCTGAAAAATGAAGGCCGCACTATATAATTCCATTGGCTGATTGTCCTGCCGCCAGAATTGGTAGTTACTATTTCTGCTGTTTTTTTCACCTTCTTCCCTGAATATTCGCAACATCCAGTCTCTACGGCTTTCTTGTTTGTTAGCTTCGATTGCTGCAATAACTTGCTTGCTGGTAAATTTTTTAAAATCCCGCAGCACATCACTCAGGTTTTCATTTTTTGCAGATACAATCAGGTGCAGATGATTACTCATTATACACCAGCAATGTAATAGTAATCCTTTTTCTGTTTGACAAAACCTGATACTGTCTAAAACAATATCCCGATAATCTTTTCTGGTAAAAACATCTACCCACTCCGCCACGGCAAATGTTATAAAATGTATTGCACCCTGGTTTCTGATTTTATACCCCCCTTCACTCATGCCTTTTTACTAAAGATAAATGTTTGACAGCTTTTAGCAAAGCCGATGGTTAGTCACAGACTAACCACAACCTTTCAACTTTATCTTAATTATTTAGTGCTGTTGTTACTTTCAACGTTCTGCTTCTTTAATCCGAATACGCAGGACAACGGGGGGACATGGGCGGAAAAGTTTATGGGTGGGGCGGCGGAGACTCCGCCAGAACAAAGTTCATCATCGAATTCCGGCTATATAAGAAAAATGCCATCTGTGTGTGATCAGATGGCATATTAAAAGATTGTATTTAAGTATCTAATTAATCTTTTCTACCTGCATATAGTTCAATTCTACTGGAGTAGAACGGCCAAATATTTTTACAGTAACCTTTAATTTTTTCTTTTCGTCGTTCACTTCTTCTATCACACCATTGAAGTCATTGAACGGACCTTCGATGATCTTGATGGTCTCTCCTACTATGAATGGTTCGCTCATGGTAACGCCCTGGTCGTTCATTTCATCCACTTTACCCAGCATCTTGTTTACTTCACTTTTACGGAGGGAGATGATATTGCCTTTTGAGCCTTTTCCATCAGTAAGGAAGTGCATTACGTTGCTGATATTGCTGATGTGTTGTACGATATCATCATTCAGCTTACCATCCAATACTTCCATCATTACATAGCCCGGGAAATAGTTCTTTTCGCGCATTACTTTCTTTCCGTTCTGCACTTTATATACTTTTTCCATCGGTAAGAAGATCTGTTTGATGATCTCCTGCCAGCCACTGCGGATAATATCTTTATCGAGGTATTCCTTTACTTTACGCTCTTTGCCACTCACCACGCGGAGT